>JAAZGT010000163.1 GCA_012511095.1 Alcaligenaceae bacterium | reverse complement strand
CTACGCCTTGTAAGGGCGCCGCTCTACCAACTGAGCTAAGCACCCATCTAGTGCTGAACTAGCTAAAGATATAATTATATGTATATTTTTTGACTATGGCAAGTGTTTAGTGTTATTTGGTAGGTATTTGTTGTAAATTTGACAAAAAACCAACAGATAGTATAAAAACTCTGTTTAATACATTGTTATGGCTCAAGGTTATTTAAAGCGAATTTGTTGTGACTCAAGCGCTGAGCGCTTATATACTGCATAAGTCGATACCATACACTATGATGATTAGTGTTTAAACTTGATTATGTCTTTTGTCTTTTTGTACTAAGGACTGAGAGGCTTCTCAAGGTGTGAGCAAATCTTAATTAGGAGTTTATATGTCATTACGTCAATTAGGCCTTGTCTTGTCGCTTTCTTTGTTTTGAAACGTTTTGGAAAGATCTGATTATGTCTTTGGAAAACTCAATATTTTTTGATACAGCGACATTAGAAGAGTGGCTCAAAGAGGATGTGGGCTATTTTGATTTAACGAGTCATATACTTGGCTTACACTCTAACAAGGCTAGAATTACTTGGGTTGCTCGTCATGAAATGGTTGCTGCTTGTATCGAAGAGGCAGTGCGTCTGTTAGAGCAACAAGGTGCAAAGGCTGAAAGTTATAAAGCGAGTGGTTCCTTATTGCAAGCAGGAGAGAGTATCTTAACAGCCACAGGGCCGACACAGGCTCTATTAAATTGCTGGAAGGTTGTGCAAAATATCTTTGAATATACCTGTGCTGTCGCTCATCGCGCTTTAAAGATGCGTCAGAGTATTGATGATGTTAATCCCAGTGTAGGTTTATTTACTACCCGTAAGCATCCTCCAGGTCTGCGTCGATTAGTGCAAAAAGCCGTGCTATCTGTGGATGTTTATCCGCACCGCTTAGGGCTTTCTGAAACGGTGTTGATTTTTTCTTAACATCGTAGTCTTTTAGAGGGTGGGTGGGCTGAGCTTAAAGAGCTTATCAATAAGCAGCGAAAACACTTAGTCGAAAAGAAGATAATTATCGAGGTCGAAAGCCTAGAAGAAGCGATCAAAGCAATTGATTGCGGTGCTGATGCCTTGCAGTTCGATAAGATTGGAGCAGATGAGCTTAAGTCGATCGTAGATGAGTTACAGGCCTCAGGTATTTTGAAAGAGGGTATGACCTTGTTAGCTGCTGGTGGTATTCGCCAAGACAATGCAGCAGACTACGCAACTACTGGAGTCCATGGTTTGGTAACGAGTAGTATCTATTTTGGCCCCCCCAGCCGATGTGGGTGTCAAGCTTGAACGGCTTTAGTCTTTGTAGGTAGTTTGTTTAAGGGTGTATAGAGGCTGTAGTAGAACCTCAAAAAAATTGACCTATTGTTAATTAACAATAGGTCAATGTGTATTTAGCGCGTTTTATTAACTTAAACGACTTATTCCTTGTCTAAGCGACCCAGTAATAAGAACTCCATTAAAGCTTTTTGAACATGCATGCGGTTTTCGGCCTCATCCCAAACGACGCTTTGAGGGCCATCAATTACAGAAGCGGTAACCTCTTCGCCACGGTGAGCTGGTAAGCAATGCATAAAGAGAGCATCGGGCTTAGCACGAGACATGAAACGATCATCTACTTGCCAGTCAGCAAAGGCGCGACGACGAATTTCATTTTCCTCTTCGTAGCCCATACTAGTCCAAACGTCGGTGGTGATTAAGTCAGCATCAACACAAGCATCTAGTGGATTATCGAATTCCTCATAAAACTCTTTTGGAGTACCGCGAATACGAGCAGGGTCTAATTGATAACCTTTAGGGGCTGAAATGTGTAGCTTAAAATTAAGCATTTGTGCAGCTTGCAGCCAGGTATATGACATATTATTGGCATCGCCAATCCACGTCACAATCTTGCCCTCAATATCGCCACGTTTTTCAATATAGGTTAAAACGTCGGCAAGAATTTGACAGGGGTGATACTCGTTAGTTAGGCCGTTAATCACAGGAACGCGTGAGTGATTTGCAAAGCGCTCAAGACGCTCTTGGCCAAAGGTACGAATCATGACTAAGTCAACCATGCGCGTAATCACTCTGGCAGTGTCTTCGATGGGCTCAGAGCGACCAAGCTGAGAGTCGTTAGAGGTTAAATTGATAACCGAACCGCCAAGTTGGTACATACCGGCTTCAAAAGAAACACGGGTGCGTGTACTGGCCTTTTCGAAGACCATCGCTAAGGTACGGTCGTAAAGTGGCATATGTGGTTCGTAGCGTTTGAATTTACTTTTAATAATTTCAGCACGCTTGAGTACATATTTTAACTCGTCTAACGTTAGATCAGTCAGTTGTAAAAAGTGGCGTATCGTACTTTTACTTTGCTGTGAGCTCATGGTGAATAAATCTCTCAATAGTCATAATCTTAAAGCTTAACATAAAGCTAAAGAATTGCTTCGTAAAATTGTCGGAAATAAAGGAATTTTCCGTTTGGCTTTAGGACACTTTTAAAAAATAAAAGGCGCATCAATTTGATGCGCCTTTTGAAGAAGAGAAGGCTTAGAATCTCTTAGGCAGAGATAGCCTTAATTGCTGCTGATAAGCGGCTCTTTTGGCGAGCAGCTTTGTTTTTGTGAATGATGTTTTTATCAGCAACACGGTCGATAATTGAAGTAGCTTTAACAAAAGCTTCGTTAGCTTTAGTTTGATCGCCAGCGTCGATTGCGTGACGAACTTGCTTAATTGCAGTACGCATCATAGAGCGTAAGCTAGAGTTGTGTTTGTTGCGTGCAACTGCTTGACGTGCGCGCTTGCGTGCTTGATTAGTATTTGCCATAGTAGTAAAACTTTCCTAGAATTCTTCTCTTCGTGATTAAATCATAAGTAGCGAAAGGACTGGCTACTTGTATAAGATATTTTTGTTGTGCTAACGGTAAGCATAAGATTTTATCATAGCAGTGAATAATTTCAATTAATTAGAGCTATTTCTGCTAATTAATCTTCATTTATGATTTTATTGTCGGTATAAGGGTACAAAGTTGTCAAAAAAGCTATTTTTATTTAGCGATTAAGAAAATCACGCACTCTAAAGCCACTAATAAATAAACCGACAAAATAAATCATTGCGCTAGCTAAGATCACTATTGCCAGTGTAATCAAACGCCAAATCACAAAGCTACTTGAACCAAAAATTGCCCATTGCTGTGAAAGTGTATAAATTAGCCCAGAGTGACTATCTTGCTCCCAACTAATAAAGTGTGAGCAAAGTACTAACCACAGAGCCACGAATAATAAAGCGGGTAATAAGCGTAAGAAAAAACCAATCCAACCGCCACTTGGTTGATAAATATTACGTTTACGTAAACCACGATAAAGTAAAAAGGCGTTGATTGTTGCACCCAAACCAATTGATAGCGCTAAGCCACTATGCTTAAGTAAGGGCACCAGTACAGCGTTCATCATTTGAGTGAGTACTAAAACGATGATGGCGATTTTGACTGGGGTGCGAATATCTTGTTTGGCATAAAAGCCAGGGGCTAAAATTTTGACTGCTAAAATACCCAAAATACCAAAACCATAGGCAATGACAGCCATTTGAGTTTGGTTTACATCGTGGCTACCAAAGGCACCATAATTAAATAAGCTGGCGACTAAACCATCACTAAGCAGTGCTAGGCCCAACATACAAGGTAGGCCAAGTAAGCAAATCAAACGTAGACCCCAATCCATTAAATGGCTGTAGCGCTGATGATCCTCATTGGCATGTGCTGCAGCTAAGCTGGGCAAAAGGACAGTACCTAAGGCAATACCGAGTAGGGCGGTAGGAAACTCCATTAATCGATCAGCAAATGAAAGCCAGCTGACACTGCCACCAGGCAACCAAGTGGCAATATTCGTATTAATTAATAAGGAAATTTGCGCCACAGATACCCCAATGGTGGCAGGCCCCATCAGTGTAATGATGCGGCGTACGGTGCTGTTTTTCCAGGCTTTTTTGAAATTCAAGCTTGGGCGTGGCAACATGCCGATTTTAGCTAAAGCAAGCCATTGTGTGCTGAGCTGTAATACCCCACCAATCATTACCCCTACGGCGAGAGCGTAGATAGGTAATTCAAAATAATTCACCAAAAATAGCGCTGCGCCGATCATAGAAAGGTTTAGCAAAATTGGTGTAAAGGCAGGAATGGCGAACTTGCGCCAAGTATTAAGAACCCCTGAAGCTAATGCTACCAAAGACATGCAGAAGATGTAAGGAAACATCACCCGCGTCATCCAAACTGCCGCCTCAAAAGCTTGACCGCCATCGCGCGCAATACCACTGGCCATAATGGTCACGATCAAAGGGGCAAATATTGCCCCCAAAACACTCACCATTAATAGAGTGGCACCAAGGATTAAGGTCACATGATTGATTAATTGTTTGACCTGTGCCTCTTCATATTGCTCTTTATAGGCACCCAAAATAGGTACAAAAGCTTGTGAAAATGCGCCCTCAGCAAAAAGGCGACGCAACAGATTTGGAATTCTGAAAGCCACCCAGAAAGCATCGGTTAAGGCACTCGCACCAAAGGCTCGAGCGATAATAATATCGCGTGCTAGTCCAGTGATGCGAGATAAAAAGGTCAGGCCACTGATGGTGGCGGCAGATTTGAACAGACTCATTATTTAGGTTGTAAACGAATTGCTCCGTCAAGGCGAATGGTTTCACCATTAATCATTTCATTGTCGATAATGCTTAAAACTAATTTAGCAAAATCCTCGGGTAAGCCTAGACGGGATGGGAATGGTACATTGGCGGCTAAAGCATCTTGCACCTCTTGTGGCATACCATAAAGCATTGGCGTACCCATAATACCAGGTGCGATGGTGACACAACGTACACCATGACGTGCCATGTCTCGCGCAATAGGTAAGGTCATGCCAACAATTGCTGCTTTAGAGGCAGCGTAGGCGGCTTGACCAATTTGACCCTCGTAGGCAGCCACAGACGCTGTGTTAATTAAAACACCACGCTCACCTGTAGCTAAAGGGTCGTTGTTTATCATGTTTGCGGCAGCTAGGCGAATCATATTAAAGCTACCAATCAGGTTGATATCGATCACTTTTTGGAAGCTGGCTAATGAGTGTGGACCATCGCGCCCAACCACTCGCTCTGCAGGGGCGATGCCCGCGCAGTTAATTAGGCCATATAAGGTTCCTTGGCTAAGAGCCGCATCGATAACAGCTTGGCCATCAGCTTCTTTAGTTACATCGCAGTGGACATAGGTTTGGCCTAACTCCTTAGCAAGCGCTTCGCCTGCCTCGTCATTTAGATCGGCCAGAATGACCTTGGCGCCATGCTGTGTAAGCATTTTTGCGGTACCAGCGCCTAGTCCAGAAGCGCCGCCTGTAACGATAAAGACGTTATCCTTAATCTCCATTATTTGTCTCCTTTGGTTTTACAAAAAATAATAGCGGTATAGGGCAATATAGTTATTATTTGCCTTAAACCGCTATTATTTCATTAATTGTTTATGGTTAAATTATTTACCACCTTTGAGGGCGTCAATAATTTGTTTGGTAATGTCTTCAACCTTACCAACACCTTTGATGCGAATATATTTAGGTGCCTTAGGGTCATTTTCTGCAGCCCATTTTGAGTAGTAATCTACCAGTGGACGTGTTTGGTTTTGGTAAACCTCAAGACGATTACGTACGGTTTCCTCTTTGTCGTCATCGCGCTGAACTAATGGCTCGCCAGTTACGTCATCAATACCCTCTTGCTGAGGTGGGTTGAAAGTAACGTGATATGAACGACCGCTAGCAGGGTGAACACGACGACCACTGATGCGCTCAATAATATCTTCGGCAGGAACATCGATCTCGACAACGTAGTCTAGCGCAACGCCAGACTCCTTAAGGGCATCAGCCTGAGGAATAGTGCGAGGGAAACCGTCAAAGAGGTAACCGTTTTTACAGTCATCAGCCTGTAGACGCTCTTTGACTAGACCGATAATAATATCATCAGATACTAAATCACCACGGTCCATAACCTCTTTTGCAGCTAAGCCAAGTGGAGTTTGCTCTTTGATGGCAGCTCTAAGCATGTCACCAGTTGCGATTTGAGGGATATTAAACTCCTGAGTGATAAAGTTGGCTTGTGTGCCTTTACCCGCTCCGGGAGGGCCTAATAAAATTAAACGCATTGTACTTCCTTTAAGTTAAATATAATTATAATTGCAACTACAAGAATTTTTCACCGACTAAGTGTAAATCATGGGGCAAATAAAATTATGATTTATCTCAAAATGTTAAAAAAAACTACGGACGATTTCTAAGTCGTCCGCGCTATCAACGCCTGGGGCAGGCGCAGAATCAGTTATCAACAGCTGAATCTTATAACCATTTTCCAAGGCTCTTAATTGCTCCAAAGACTCTAATTGCTCTAAGTAACCTTGTTTCAAACTTGGGAATTCACTCAAAAATTGGGCTCTATAGGCATAAAGACCGATATGGTGATAAGCCTGCATCGTAGTAGATAGGCTATTCGTATCAACCTGAAATGCATCGCGATCCCAAGGGATAGGTGCTCTGGAAAAATATAAAGCTTGACCTTGCTGGTTTAAGACTACCTTAACTACATTAGGGTTAAATAGCTTTTCTACCTCATTGATAGGATAGGCAGCAGTGGCAATAGAGGCTTCAGGGCTGGCTGATAAGGTGCTTGCGACTTGATTAATTAACTTAGGGTCAATTAAAGGCTCATCCCCTTGTACATTGACCAACACAGTTTCTGGCTTTAAGCCTAGCTGTTGTACTACCTCGGCTAGTCGATCAGTGCCTGATGGGTGATCTTCAGAGGTCATCAAAGCGTTAAAACCATGTGCACTCACTACATCAAAAATTTCCTGATCATCGGTTGCTACGTAGACGGCACTAGCTTTAGACTCTTGAGCACGACGAGCGGTATGAACAATCATAGGGGTACCAGCAATATCAGCTAGCATCTTGCCAGGCAGACG
>JAAZGT010000162.1 GCA_012511095.1 Alcaligenaceae bacterium | reverse complement strand
TGCCCAAGTTGCTCACGTAGTTTCCCAGAACCTGACCCACGCCTCTTCTCTTACAACTCTAAACATGGTTGGTGCGAAAGCTGCTTTGGAACGGGTTTAAAAATAAAAGACTTTAAAGAGGAATTAACCGGTGAAGAAAGCACTTGGATTAACCGTGACACGGAAGAAGTCGATCCAACTTGTCCAAGCTGTGATGGTGCTCGTCTCAATGAGGTGGCACGTAATATTATTTGGCAAAAGTTAGCCATACATGAACTCAGTCATTACTCCATTGAAGACTTAGAGGAATTTTTCCTCTCGGTGCAAATGACTGATCGCGAACAGCAAATTGCACGTGACGTACTACAAGAAATTCGTAGTCGTTTGCAGTTCATGCGCAATGTAGGGCTCAATTACCTCAGTCTAGATCGTGCCGCCCCCACTTTATCGGGTGGTGAGGCGCAACGCATTCGTTTAGCCGCTCAGTTAGGTTCAAACTTACAAGGGGTATGTTATGTGCTCGATGAACCAACCATTGGTCTGCACCCACGAGATAACCAAATTTTACTTAATGCACTTAGTCATTTAGAAGGTAATGGCAACACCTTAGTGGTGGTTGAACATGATGAAGACACGATTAAACGCGCTGAACACATTATTGATATGGGTCCAGGGGCTGGCACGCGTGGTGGTCGTGTAATTGCACAAGGTAGTTATGAGGATATTTTAAAGGCGCCGGAGTCTTTAACGGGTGAATTTTTACGCAACCCTATGCCACACCCAATGCAACCACGTCGAGAGGTTCCTAAGGACCACCCCATGGTGGAAATTAAAAATGCTACCCTGCATAATTTACAGGGTGTGGATGCATCTATCCCTCTCGAACGCTTGACTGTGGTGACTGGGGTTTCTGGCTCAGGCAAATCGAGCTTGGCACGTGATGTCCTACTACAAAACCTTCGCACCAAAGTAGGTCAAAAAGAGCCTGCGATTCACTGTATCGGCTGTGATGATATCCTCGGTTGGGATAAGCTTGAGCGCATTTTAGAGGTCGACCAAACACCGATTGGTAAAACACCACGCTCTACCCCAGCGACCTATATTGGTATTTGGGATGATGTACGACGCCTTTTTGCTCAAACGCGAATGGCTAAGCTACATGGTTGGAATGCCTCACGATTCTCATTTAATACTGGCGATGGTCGTTGCCCAGCCTGTGATGGTCAAGGTATGCGCACCATCGAAATGAGTTTCTTACCTGATGTAAAAGTAAGTTGTGAGCTTTGCGAAGGTCAACGCTTCAACCCTGAGACCTTAGCCGTTAAGGTACGTGAGAAAAACATCGGTGAGATTTTGAGCTTACCAATTGATGAGGTGGTAGAGTTTTTCACAGCACACCCTAAAATCCATCGCGGTCTAAAATTACTACAAGACGTTGGTTTAGGCTATTTGACCTTAGGTCAACCATCGCCTACGCTATCAGGTGGGGAAGCACAACGTGTTAAGCTAGTGACCGAGTTACTCAAAGCTCGACTTGATGAAGGAGTACATAAAACGGGTCGCGCTTCAAGCGCTCCTCGCACCCTCTATGTATTAGATGAGCCTAGCGTCGGTTTATCGATGGCGGATGTAAAAAAACTAATTCATGTCATTCACCGTCTTGTAGACGCGGGCAATACAGTCGTTATTATTGAACATAACTTAGATATCATGGCTGAGGCTGATTGGATTATCGACCTTGGCCCCGAGGGTGGCACAGAGGGCGGTCGCTTAGTAGCCGCTGGCACCCCGGAGAAATTAATGAAACTTCATAAGCAATCCCATACGGGTCAAGCTTTAAAAGACTTCATGCAAAGAAATAGTTAGGAATTTTAAAATGAGTAAAAAGAAATTAGTCGTTTTATCTGGCGCTGGTATTTCAGCTGAAAGTGGTCTAAAAACCTTCAGGGACAGTGA
>JAAZGT010000161.1 GCA_012511095.1 Alcaligenaceae bacterium | reverse complement strand
TAAAGCGGGTTGATAATGGGGAGTAAGGTACCTAGCACTAAAAGGAAACTACCCACAGTAATGGCAAAATAATGCATATTAATCGACCTGAGTAGATGTAGATGGGAGTAGTTCGTTTAAGGTATCAATAATAGCACGTTCAAAGTCGAGTTGGGACTGTAGATTTTCTAATGCGGGACCCTCAATAATGAAAATGTCTTCAACTCTTTCACCTAAGGTCAATAAGCGTGCCATACGTAAATTAATCTTAAATTGGCTGAAAATATGTGCCAAACTATACAAAATACCAGGGGTGTCCGTAGTATTTACTTGTAAGCGCCAATAGCGACCACTTTCTTCGCGGTCTAACTGTACTCTAGGACGCACTGGAAAGCTTCTGGAGCGGCGCTGCCCGGGTGATGTGGTTGGTAAATGCGCATTATCAATATCTGGTGCGCTTAATGGTTTGGCAAGGTCCAGTTTTGTGGCTAAATTAATCTCAATGATTTTGGCAAAGGTACTGGCATCGCCAGCAAATCTTGGACTTTCCACTAAAAAACTATCTAGCGCATAGCCATTGGAACTTGTGTGAATTTGTGCTTCATAAATATTGATTTGTTGCTCATGAAAATAAGAAGCAATACGTTCAAATAAAGCATCTTGGTCTTTGATAAACACCAAAATTTGCATCGCATCAGCTTTATCTGTGGCCCTTGCGCGAACAATAGCAGTTTCAGTATCAGTGTATTCAAAGAGGTTAAGGGTGTGCCAAGCGATGTCTTCGGGTTCATGTCTTAGAAAATAGGCATTGTCCATTTTTGACCAGAACTGATCACGTTGCTCATCACTCATACCCTTGGCTTTGATAAGCGCCTTAGCTTCTTTTTTGCGTTGCTCTAAGATCTTATTACGATTAAAATTATTGTCGCCCAATGCGCTAGAGCATAGATAATATAAGTTTTCGATGAGCTTAGCCTTCCAATTATTCCAGACCTTTGGGCTAGTACCTCGGATATCAGCTACAGTAAGTAGATAAAGAGCAGCGAGTCGTTTTTGAGTGTCAACGCGAGATGCAAAGGCACGAATTACTTGCTCATCAGAGAGGTCTCTTTTTTGAGCAACATTAGACATCAGAAGATGCTCAGCTACCAAGAATTCTAAAAACTCTACTTCCTCATCTTCAAGGTTGTGAAGTTTAGCAAATGCAACCACCTCTTGAGCACCTAGTTGTGAGTGGTCACCACCACGTCCCTTGGCTATATCATGAAATAGCGCTGCTATATATAAAAGCCAGGTATCATCAAAGTTTTCCATAATTTGATGAGCTAAGGGATTTTCTTCGTGAAACTCCGGCATAGCAAAGCGCCGTATATTGCGCATCACCATGAGTGAATGTTGATCAACAGTGTAGACATGATACAAATCATGTTGCATTTGACCGACCACCATTTCAAAGGCGGGTATATAAGCTGGCAGCACATTTAAATAATTCATCATGCGGAAGCTACGCACAATACGAGTAGGTTGCTGCAAAATCTGTATAAATAACCAATGATTAATCGGGTTATTACGAAATTGCTCATCAATGCGGTCGACCGAGTCCCAAATTAGCCGTTGTGTGCGTACTGAGATCGTACGAATTTGTGGATTCTGCTGAAAGACTAAAAAGGTTTTAAGAAGCAGCTGTGGCTTTCTTAGAAAAGCATCCTCACGTATTACATCAAGCTCTTCGCCGATAATTTTGAAATCGCCTTCGAGTAGCTCCTCGTCTTGTTGTTGGTTTTCGAAGAAATAGCTTTCGTAAATTTGCATTATAAAGCCGCTAATCACATAAACTGTGCGCGCGTCTTGGTAGTACATCTGCATTAAAAGCTCGCTCGCGCGTTTGCTTTTTTCAGGTTGAATTTTGAATTCACGAGCAAGAGCAATTTGAGCATCAAAGAGTAGGCGGTCGTCGTTTTTTTTACTTAATAGATGCAATTCAATACGTAGGCGCTGATAGTTTGTTTCAGCGACCTTCATTTGTAAGGCCTCGTTTTCAGTCATAAAACCCGCGCTGACTAAGCGATGCCAAGAGGGTTTAATACCAGCGGCGCGGGCAATCCAATTAATAAGTTGAATATCACGTAAGCCACCTGGAGATTCTTTGCAGTTAGGCTCTAAGGCGTAGGGCGTGTCAGCATAACGAGCGTGTCTTTGCTTGTATTCTAAAGCTTTGGCTCTATAAAAAGAGGCAGGATCAAGTTGCTCTTTAAAGCGTCTTTCTAGTTCTATAAAGTTACTACGATCACCGAGAATGAGGCGTGACTCTAAAAGACCTGTTTCGGTGGTGATATCTTTACGAGCCTCTTCGAGGCATTCGTCAACCGTCCGTACGCTATGACCAACCTCTAAACCTAAATCCCATAACGTGGCAATAAAGACCTCAAGTAACTCTTGCTCCTCAGCGTTAGGTGGTGTTTTAAGTAATATTAATAAATCAATATCAGAGCAAGGATATAACTCACCACGCCCATACCCACCGACCGCACATAAGCTCGCTTGGGCGGGTAGGGGGTAATGGTTGGCTACGTCTTTAAGTACGCGATCGACTATCTTACGCAAATGACTAAGCAATAACTCAGGACGACTACGGTCCTTTTTATACTCAGCTATTGCTTGTTTGTATTGTTTGCGAAGATCCTCTTTAAAGCGTAGGTTTTGCGTGGTGATATTCATAGGTTTTTACTCAGCAGGTGCTTCTGGCATGCCTGGAGAAGTTGATAGAACCTCATAACCGTCATCAGTTACGATCAGCTGGTGCTCCCACTGTGCTGAAAGACTGCGGTCCTTGGTTACGACAGTCCAGCCATCACCTAGTACTGAGGTGTGGAAGCGACCCGCGTTAATCATTGGTTCAATAGTAAATACCATGCCTTTTTCAAGTACTAGACCAGTACCAGGCTTACCGTAGTGTAATACCTGAGGGTCTTCGTGCATCACTTGACCAATCCCATGGCCACAATAATCACGCACCACTGAAAAGCCAGCAGCTTCGGCATGTGATTGAATAGCATGGCCAATATCACCAAGGGTTGCACCCGGCTTAACAGCACGAATACCTTTCCACATACACTCATAGGTCGTTTCAACTAAACGACGAGCAAGAATTGAGGGTTTGCCAATCATAAACATACGACTGGTATCACCAAACCAACCATCTTGCTCAATGGTGATATCACAATTGATGATATCGCCGTCTTTTAATACCTTATCACTCGGAATACCATGACAAACAACATGGTTGATAGAAGTACAAATAGCAGCAGGAAAGGGTGGGTTACCATAGCCAACGGTGGCTGAGCGTATGCCTAATTCCTCAATACGCTGCAGTGTTAAGCGCTCAATTTCTGCAGTTGTGATACCCGCCTTAATATGCGGTGTTAGATAATCTAAAATACCGGCAGCTGTCTGCGCGGCGCGACGAACTTTAGCAATATCGTCGTTGTTTTTCAAAGTTGCCATTAAATCGTTTCCAAAATGTTTAACAATCGTATATAATTATACACTTTATTTTCTGCAGTAAATTCAT
>JAAZGT010000160.1 GCA_012511095.1 Alcaligenaceae bacterium | reverse complement strand
GCGTAATAATCCACATGAGTATGCATAGATAGGTACAACATGACCCAACCCGACCAGAACAAAACCTGTCGTGATAGATTAATTGGCTTTCTGCGACAACCCATAAAAAACAAATAGGCCGAGACTAAGAAGCAAATAATAAGGGTCGGAGAAAACTCCCATGGCCTTAGCCAATGAGCGAGCGTTAAATTCATATTTACGATAAAAAGCGTTTACTACAATCTTTATGACGCTAAGGAGCGTTATAATGCTCACTCGATTTTACAACAAATAATTAAATTTCCGTAATATTATTAAGTAGTTATGCAGATTGGTCCTTGGCAACTCCCCAATAACGTCTTCGTTGCGCCGATGGCAGGTGTAACCGACAGACCTTTTAGACGCTTATGCAAGCGCCTAGGGGCGGGTCATGCGGTGTCTGAAATGGCCGCGAGTAATCCCGAGCTATGGAACACCATTAAAACAGCCAGACGTTTAGACCATAAAGGCGAGGTCGATCCCATTGCGGTACAGATTCTCGGCGCCGATCCTGAGATGATGTCGCAAGCCGCCATTTTTAATATTGAAAAAGGCGCCAAAATTATCGACATCAATATGGGTTGCCCAGCAAAAAAAGTCTGTAAGGTCGCGACTGGCTCAGCCTTATTAAGGGATAAGGAGCTCGTTCAACGCATCTTAGATGCCGTGGTTCAGGCCTGTTATCCACTTGATGTACCAGTCACTCTTAAAATCCGCACGGGCTGGGATCGTGACAGCATAAATGCAACAGAGATTGCCAAAATCGCCGAGGATATCGGCATTAGCGCCTTAACCATTCACGGTCGCACCCGATGTGACTTTTATAAAGGCGATGCTGAATATAAAACCATTGCTGCTGTGAAAAAACTTGTCAAACTACCTATAATAGCTAATGGTGATATTGATAGTCCTCAAAAAGCAAAGCAAGTGCTAGACTATACAGGTGCAGATGCTGTGATGATCGGCCGTGCTTCGCAGGGCAATCCTTGGATCTTCAGAGAAATTAACCATTATTTAGCTACAGGTGAGCTATTAGACCCTCCGTCTCTAACTGAAATGAAAGAGGTTCTACTAGAGCATCTCGAAGAGCACTATCAATTTTACGGCGCTCACACAGGGGTCCGCACAGCTCGTAAGCATATCGGCTGGTATCTTAGCCGCTTTAAGAGCAGTGACGCCCTACGTCGCCATTTAAATACTATCGAGTCTTGTAAAGAGCAAAGTCAAGTTTTAGCTGATTGGTTTGACCAACAAGCTGAGCTCGAATTAAGTGCCTAAAACCAAGTCATCGAACCACACAACCTAATAACAAATTAATCAGCTAATAAAAGATTTTTCATCATGAGTAAGCAGTCCCAAACCCCACCGTTACACGATTGCGTGCGAGCTCATTTGGAGGCTTATTTCAACACCTTGGGAGACGAGGCTGAGGCCAGTCAGATCTGGAATATGGTCATGCAGTGCGTCGAAAAAGCCACTCTCGAAATGGTGATGGAGAAAAGCCAATTTAACCAATCTAGAGCAGCGGAGATGTTGGGCATTACGCGCAACACCTTACGCAAAAAACTTCTTTCCTACGAAATCTCACTAACTAAATAACTATGAAACAAATCACAGCACTTCTTTCGGTATCCGATAAAACCGGTATTGTAGACTTCGCCAAAGCCTTAGCTAAGCGTGGCGTTAAGCTTTTATCAACCGGTGGTACCGCCAGCCTTCTAAAATCAGAGGGTCTTCAAGTTACTGAGGTAGCCGAATACACTGGCTCACCCGAAATCCTTGATGGTCGCGTTAAAACTCTCCACCCTAAAGTTCACGGTGGTCTCTTAGCACGTCGTGACAACGATGCTCATCTCAGCACCATTGCTGAGCATGGCATTGATACCATTGACTTATTAGTGGTCAACCTATACCCATTCCAAGAGACCATTGCTAAGCCTGACTGCTCATTTGCTGATGCGGTTGAAAACATCGATATCGGTGGTCCAGCGATGTTACGTGCTGCGGCAAAAAACCACGGTACCGAGCAAGGCGGTGTCACCGTTATTATCGACCCACAAGATTACGACGAAGTGCTTAAAGAGCTTGATGAAAAAGGTCAAACCTCTTATGGTTTACGTTTACGTCTAGCTACCAAGGTGTATGCTCATACGGCTGCTTATGATGGCGCCATTGCTGCTTATTTAAGCGGTCTTGCTGTTGCTGAGCCAGCACAAAATGAAAAGCCAGAGCAAAAGCCTTGGCCTGACATTATCACAGTTCAAATGAAGCAACACCAAGCGATGCGCTATGGTGAGAACCCGCATCAAAGTGCTGCTTTCTACTTAGATAGCAATCAAAGTGCAACCGGTTTATTGGGTACTTATAAACAGTACCAAGGTAAAGAGCTTTCATACAACAATATTGCCGACGCCGATGCGGCTTGGGAATGTGTGCGCTCGTTTAAAGTACCTGCATGTGTGATCGTTAAGCATGCTAACCCCTGTGGTGTAGCTATGGCCGAAGGTCCTCTACAGGCCTATCAAAAAGCCTTTAAAACTGACCCTACCTCAGCTTTTGGTGGCATCATCGCCTTTAACCGTGAGATTGACTTAGCAACTGCCAAGGCCGTTAGTGAGCAATTCCTAGAGGTATTATTAGCCCCTGCTTATAGCAAAGACGCTTTAGCTTACTTAGAAAGCAAGAAAAACGTTCGTGTCCTAGAGATCCCAGCAGGTGATGGTCGTAATGCCTTTGACGCTAAGCGTGTAGGGGGCGGCTGGTTAATTCAGGATCCTGACTTAACGCCACTCGATCCAACTCAACTTGAGGTAGTCACTAAGAAACAACCTACTGATAAGCAAATGGAGGACTTATTATTTGCTTGGCAGGTGGCCCACTATGTTAAGTCTAACGCTATCGTATTCTGTGCTGACGGTATGACGATGGGTGTTGGTGCGGGTCAAATGAGCCGTTTAGACTCTTCTCGCATTGCATCAATTAAAGCTGAGGCCAATGGTTTAAGCTTAAAAGACACAGTCGTAGCCTCAGATGCTTTCTTCCCATTCCGTGATGGTTTAGACGTAGTGGTTGAAGCTGGTGCTAACTGTGTGATCCAGCCAGGTGGTAGTATTCGCGACGATGAGGTGATTGCTGCAGCTGATGAACATGGTATTGCCATGGTCTTCACTAAAATGCGTCATTTCCGTCACTAATATTGACCACTATCAATGAGGATTTGTGAATATCAATGAGGATTTTGGGCGTTGACCCTGGACTTCGACAGACAGGCTTTGGCATCATCGACCAAGACGGTGCCAAGCTAAGTTATGTTGCTAGTGGCACCATCGTGGTGTCACCAAAGCAAGCGCTTTATGAGCGATTACGTGATATTAGTGACAATCTCTATGAGGTCATTGAAACGTATAAGCCTGATGTAGCTGTTATTGAGAAAGTCTTCCT
The DNA here is from genome assembly GCA_012511095.1 of Alcaligenaceae bacterium. Lineage (GTDB taxonomy): Bacteria > Pseudomonadota > Gammaproteobacteria > Burkholderiales > Burkholderiaceae_B > Oligella. Next base: position 5,798 of record JAAZGT010000160.1, on the reverse strand, counting down.
CAACACCAATCCTCAATCTACTCTCTTACTCGGACATGCGCGTGGTGCTGCCATGCTTAGTATGGCGCAAAAAGGCCTAGCGGTTTCCGAGTACACTGCACTACAAATCAAAAAGGCCGTTGTCGGTCGTGGTCATGCTCAAAAGGAGCAGGTCCAGGCCATGGTGCAATATATTCTGAAGCTCTCGGCACAACCCGCTTCAGACCCAGCAGATGCCCTAGCCTGTGCTATCTGCCATGCTCATGCCGCACCACTATCTCAACGATTACAAGAGCATAAGCAAAGCACTATTACGGTTAAACACCGTATTCGTAGCGGTCGCTTAATTGGATAATTACTTTCGGAGTACTACATGATTGGTCGTTTACGCGGCAAAATAATTGAAAAAACACCTCCATTAATCTGTGTCGATGTTAACGGCATTGGCTATGACGTTCAAGTGCCTATGAACGATCTTTATGAGCTGCCTGGTCTCAATGAAGAGGTGCAACTTTATACTCATTTTGTAGTACGCGAAGATGCTCAACAGCTCTATGGCTTTTTAAACGACACCGAGCGCCAAACCTTTAGAACCCTCATTAAAATTTCTGGAATAGGCCCACGCACTGGCCTAGCTATTCTGTCAGGCATTAGCGCTGAGCAACTCGCCATTGCTATTGAGGAGGAAAATCTCAATTTACTGTGTAAAATACCAGGTATTGGTAAAAAGACCGCTGAGCGCATTGTCTTAGAGTTACGTGGTAAATTAGGAGCTATAGTTCCTGCTGCCACATCGGCTGCAAGCCCTGCAAGTCAGCGCCAAGACATTGCTAATGCACTGATGGCACTTGGCTATTCAGAGCGTGAGATTCAACGAGTACTCAAAGATTTAGACCCTGCGATTGATGTCACCGATGGCATTAGGCAGTCTCTAAAGCTTTTATCTAAATAATCAAATAAAAGGTAGTTATGGCGATATTCTCCGATAATTTAAGCACAATCACTGAGGTAGAGCCGCGCTTGGTTTCCGGCCAATCCGCCTCCGGTGCTGAGGAGTCGGTGGAGCGCGCTTTACGACCTAAGCGCCTAGCTGATTACACGGGTCAAACTCGCGCTCGTGAGCAATTAGAAATCTTTATTGAAGCCACTAAACGCCGTGGCGAGGCCTTAGACCATGTGCTACTCTTTGGCCCACCCGGTTTAGGTAAAACCACCTTAGCTCATATTATTGCCCACGAGATGGGCTCACAAATGCACCAGACATCAGGTCCTGTACTTGAGCGTGCCGGTGACCTTGCTGCCTTATTAACCAATCTCGAAAAAAACGACGTACTCTTTATTGATGAGATTCATCGTCTATCGCCTGTGGTTGAGGAAATTCTTTACCCTGCGCTAGAAGACTTTCAGATTGATATTTTAATTGGTGAAGGCCCAGCGGCTCGTAGCGTCAAAATCGACTTACAGCCATTTACCTTAGTCGGCGCCACGACACGTGCGGGCATGTTAACTAACCCTCTGCGTGATCGTTTTGGTATTACTCAACGCTTAGAGTTCTATAACAGCGCAGAATTACAGCAAATTATTAGCCGTAGTGCTAATTTATTAAATGTGGAATTAGACCCTAGCGGTAGCCTAGAAATTGCCAATCGCTCACGTGGCACCCCTCGTATTGCCAATCGTTTATTGCGTCGAGTACGTGACTTTGCGGATATTCGTAACAATGGCCTAATTGATGAAGCGACAGCCAAAGCAGCCCTAAGCATGCTCGAAGTAGATCCACAAGGCCTCGACCTCATGGACCGAAAGCTAATCGAAACGATTATTCATAAGTTTAATGGTGGCCCTGTGGGTGTTGATAACCTAGCTGCTGCTATTGGTGAAGAGCGTGATACCATTGAGGATGTGATTGAGCCTTATTTAATTCAAAATGGCTATTTACAACGTACCACTCGTGGCCGTATTGCTACCGCTATCGCTTGGCAACACTTGGGACTAAAAGCACCTACCACGCTAAGCAACGCAGACTCAGATAGTCCTAGTTTATTTTAATAGCGCTAAAATTGCTTCTCCATAATTGGCGATTTTCTTATCGCCAATTCCCTCAATCTGCGCCAAATCCTCTAAGCTCTGCGGCTTATTAATGACGATTTGATAAAAGGTCACATCCTTAAAGATCACATAGGGTGGTACACCATTGCTTCTAGCCTCTTCAAGACGCCATTTCTTTAGCGCTTCAAAAAGCTTGGCATCACTCGAACCCAAATCAAAGACTCGGCGGCTTTGACTAGGCATTTGGTTATTTGAACGCGTTTTGCTTAATGGTTGAATTTTTCTGAGGCGAATTTTCTTTTTACCCAATAGCAGGTCATAGCTTTTTCTAGCTAAGAAATACGTACTTCTAAAGCCTTCTGAGTGCATTTCTAAATACTCTGCAGCTAAAAGCTGACGAATTAAACCGCGCCATTGCATCTCATCTAATTCACGCCCCACCCCAAACACGGTCAATTGATCATGAGTTTGTTGGATGACGCGATCGGTTTGTTTACCCTGCAAAATATCAATTAAATGCTTAGCACCACTAAACTCACCACGCTCATGCTCTAAGCGATAAATGGTCGACAACAATTTCTGTGCCGCGACCGTGGCATCCCATAGCTCAGGCGGATTAGAGCAAATATCGCAATTGCCGCAAGGCTCTGCACTTTCACCAAAATAGGCTAATAGGCGTTGACGACGACACGATGTCGCCTCACAAAAAGACAGCATGGCATTTAAGGCAATGGCCGAACGCTCTTTAAAGGCGTCATCCCCTTGTGAGGACTCGATCATCTTACGTTGCTGCATGAGATCTTGTAGACCATAGGCTAACCACGCCGTAGCCGGCAAACCATCACGGCCCGCACGACCCGTTTCTTGGTAATAAGCCTCAATGGAACGTGGCATATCAATATGCGCTACAAAGCGTACATCAGGCTTATTAATGCCCATACCAAAGGCGATGGTAGAAACAATCACCACCCCCTCCTCTTGTTGAAAGAGGCGTTGATTTTCATAACGCTCTTCGGCACTTAAACCCGCATGATAAGGCAAGGCTCTGATCCCTGCTTTTTTTAAAAAGGCAGCCACACCCTCGGTCTTTTGTCGTGACAGACAATACACAATGCCTGACTCACCCGCATGCTGCTGATTAATAAAGCTGAGTAGCTGCTGTCTTTCTTTATTTTTTTCTACCACCTCGTAACGAATATTAGGACGGTCAAAGCTACTAATGAACTGCTTAGCATTTTGCAATTGCAGTCGCTCGACGATTTCTTGACGGGTTAACTCGGTGGCTGTTGCGGTCAACGCAACCCTTGGTACCTCAGGCCAACGCTCTGTTAATATCGAAAGATCTAAATAAGCAGGTCTGAAATCATGACCCCATTGAGACACACAATGCGCCTCATCAATAGCAAATAGCGCAATCTCAAGACCATCTAGTAAGCGTAAGAAACGTGGATTTTCAAAACGCTCAGGCGCCACATATAAAAACTTAATCTCACCGTTTTGCAGTGCATTTTCAGCATCTCTTAAGGCATCCCACTCAAGACTTGCGTGTAGGCTAATGGCGCTAACACCCAGCGTACGGAGCGCATCAACTTGGTCATGCATTAAAGCAACCAATGGCGACACCACCACGGCAACGCCACTTCGCACCAAGCCTGGGAGTTGATAACAAAGCGATTTACCAGCACCTGTCGGCATTAGGATTAAGGCATCAGCGCCCCCAACCAAATGATCTACAATGGTTTCTTGACCACTGCGAAACTCCTCATAACCAAACACATGCCGTAGCACGTCCTTTGCTGATAACACTTTATCCTGCATCAATATTAAAAAGATATTAGTGTACCATTGTGACGGGCTATACTATAAAATTGATTTTTAGTTATCACTTTATTTAAAGCTTGTTATGCGGATTGGAATTGCAGGAGCCGGTTTGGCCGGTCGTTTATTGGCCTATGCCTTATCTACCCATGGTTATCAGGTAGATGTTTTTGACCCAGCCCCTGATGCGCACGCGCGCGTTGCTGCGGGTTGGACTGCCGCCGGTATGCTTTGCCCCTTAGCCGAAATGGACACGGGCGATGATCATGTTTATCAATTAGGCCAGCGCTCTCTTGAAATTTGGGCTGATATTGCCAAATTAACTGACAATAAAATTGACCTCAGGCTCAATGGTAGCTTAATGCTTGCCCACCTCGGTGATGAGGGCGCAGCTGAGCAAATGATCACGCTACTTCAACATAAATCACCTAACCCAGATGATATTCCCAGAGCCATTAGCCTTAAGGAGCTACAAGAGCTAGAGCCTGCGGTTCACGGCCCTGCTTATGCTTGGTTTTTACCACTAGAGGGTCAAGTTGATACTCCCCTCGCTATGGCAACCTTATGTGCTGAGGCCAAGGGTGTGACATGGCATTGGGGCCAAACAGTCGATGCATTAAATCCTGGTGAGATTATTATTGGTGATGAGTCACATCACTTTGACTGGGTATTTGATACTCGCGGTGTGGGCGCACGTCGCCTTAAACATCCGCACCCTACTGAGCTTTCATGTCAAAATGTGCGTGGTGTACGTGGTGAGGTGTTTTGGGTACAAGCCCCAGAGGTTCAATTAACGAGACCCTTACGCTTATTGCACCCACGCTATCAAGTGTATATTGTGCCCCGTCAAAATAACATCTTTGTTATTGGTGCTAGCTCCATTGAGAGCGAAGATAGATCGCCAGTATCAGTACGCACTACGGTAGAGTTATTAGCCGCAGCACATAGTGTATTGCCTGGCTTAGCCGAGGGCCGCTTAGTTCATACTGAAACTAATTTACGCCCTGCCCTAGTCGATAATTTTCCACGCATCGAAACCGAGCAAGGTCTAAGCCGCATTAACGGTCTATTTAGGCATGGTTGGATGATTGCCCCAGGCATGATCGAAGAGGCCATGCAAGCAGCATTTAATATACCTGTCTTAGCTAAAGTCTAAATGCAAAAAATTAACATGATTACTGTAAAAGTTAACGGAGAAAACAAGCAACTCCCAGAGGGCACATTATTGTCCCAACTGGTTGAGATATTGCAACAAGAGGCAGGCCAGGAGCCTGACCCTTCATTATTAGCAACCGCTGTTAATGAGGTCTTTGTACCACGTCAACAGCGCGCTAATCACATCTTAAAAGATCAAGATGAGGTATTTACCTTTTCGCCTATTACCGGGGGCTAAATCACAATGTCAGATGTATTTAAAATTGGTGGTGCCAGCCTAAACAGTCGTTTCTTTTTAGGTACTGCACTGTACCCATCACCAAAAGTCTTAGCTGATGCAATTGAAGCCGCCGAGACCGATGTTATTACGGTTGGCCTTAAGCGCCAGCTACCGGCCGGTGCCAACCCCTTAACGCAAAGCACGACCGAGGGTGTCGATAATCCATTTTTCCAATTTCTTAAAGAAAGTGGCAAGCAATTACTACCTAACACCGCTGGTTGTAAAACGGCTCAAGAGGCTATTACCTTGGCCTATATGGCGCGTGAGATTTTTGAGACTAACTGGATTAAGCTTGAGGTGATTGGTGATGATTACACGCTTCAACCTGATCCCATCAATCTCATTGCTGCAGCTGAGCAGCTGGTAAAAGATGGTTTTGAAGTCTTCCCTTACTGCACCGATGACTTGGTGACTTGCAGACGCTTATTAGATGTGGGCTGTAAGGTATTAATGCCTTGGGGTGCGCCTATTGGTTCTGGTCAGGGCCTAACTAACCCCCATGCTTTACGCATTTTGC
>JAAZGT010000159.1 GCA_012511095.1 Alcaligenaceae bacterium | reverse complement strand
TGTGGGTTTTTCTGAGCCCATGCCTTAATATTTTGCATCGAGGTTTGAGCTAAGGGTAATTCACCCTGATCGGCTAACCAACGACCAATTGAGGTATATGGACGACCGTTATGATCGGCATAGGCTAAACGAATCGAACGACCATCATCTAACTGCACCCGACCTGAACCTTGTACTTGTAAGAAAAAGGCCTCAACAGGGTCATTTAACCAAGCAATCACCGGTGGCTTATTACTATTAGCACTAATTTGAGCTCGCGTATCATAAGGCACCACCTTATTACCTTCGAGCTTACCGCGAACGCGCTTACCCGCAAGCTCTGGGTACACACTACCTAAATCAATCGTTAATAAATCTTTAGGTGCAGCATACATAGGCCACTGACTTTGACCCTGACGCTTTTTAGAGCCGTAAACAATGGGTTCATAATAGCCAGTTGCCATGCCACGACCCACTAGCTCCCAAGGTTGCAGATGTTGTTCTAAGAAAAACTTAACCATGTGTGGCTCAGGATTGTCGCCATGCTCTCGGGTAAATTGCGCCACCTCAGTACAGAATGGCTGCCAATCTTGTGGTGTGGCACGTGCAGGAATGGTTAATGAACCCGAAATTGGACGCATTAAACCACGGCAATTATTAACTAAGGTAATCCAAAGATTTTCTGCATGATCATCGGCCCAACCAGGTAACACGCTCCACTGAACAGGGTGATATTGCCCCTTTAAGGTGCGCGGTGCGGTTTGTGACAAACTTGAAAGTGCTGGGACCTGTAAAGGCGCATGCATATCAAACTCAGCCTCAGGCTTAGCATCACCAGCCGAGTAGTCTGAAGAAGTGCTGCAAGATAATAGAGCCAGGCTAAACAACCCTGCAAAAACCGATAAATATATCTTCTTCATATAGAACCTTTATTTGAAACAACTCTGTTAAAATATAAAATAATAAAATTTCAAGCTCTTATGTCTTATATAAGACTTAAATCTCTAAACCGATTAAAATCAAAGAATCACTCAAGATTTTCATCATACCATTATGATGACTTAGGCTTAATAGGCCTATAGTAAATCTTTGAGAAAAACTGTTAGAAACTCTCTGAGGATATCAAATGACTCAATCAGCTTTCAAAAAACCTCTCGAAGGTCGCGACCTGCATTATTACGATGCCAGAGCCGCGGTTGAGGCGATCCGTCCGGGCGCCTATGACAAGCTTCCCTACTCTTCACGTGTATTAGCCGAAAACTTAGTTCGCAAAGCCGATGGCCAAACCGATCAAGAAACTCTTAATACTTGGCTAACTCAATTAACTGACAGAAAGCGCGATGTAGACTTCCCATGGTTCCCTGCGCGTGTTGTTTGTCACGATATTTTAGGTCAAACAGCCTTAGTTGACTTAGCTGGCCTACGCGATGCTATCGCAGAAAAAGGTGGCGACCCTGCAAAAATTAACCCGGTCGTACCAACACAACTCATTGTTGACCACTCACTAGCCGTTGAGCATGGCGGTGATGATCCTCAGGCTTTCGAAAAAAACCGTGCCATCGAAGATCGTCGTAACGACGACCGTTTCCACTTTATTAACTGGACTAAGACCGCCTTCGAAAACGTTGATGTTATTCCACCAGGCAACGGTATTTTGCACCAAATTAACTTAGAGCATATGTCGCCAGTCATTGAGGTGCGCGATGGTATTGCTTTCCCAGATACCTTAGTGGGTACTGATAGCCACACACCTATGGTTGACGCACTAGGCGTTATCGCAATTGGTGTAGGTGGTCTTGAGGCCGAAACTGTGATGCTTGGTCGCGCTTCATGGATGCGCTTACCAGATATCGTAGGTGTTAAATTAACTGGTAAACCTGGTGTAGGTATTACTGCTACCGATATCGTTTTAGCATTAACCAAGTTCTTACGTGATTCTAAAGTCGTTTCTGCTTACCTAGAGTTCTTTGGTGAGGGTACCTCTAACCTAAGCTTAGGTGACCGCGCTACTATCGCCAACATGGCGCCTGAGTACGGTGCGACTGCAGCCATGTTCTACATCGATGACAAAACCATCGATTACTTAAAATTAACTGGTCGTGAGCCAGAGCAAGTTGAATTAGTTGAGCAATACGCTAAGACCACTGGTCTTTGGGCTGATGCGCTAGAAACTGCCGAATACGAGCGTGTTTTAGAGTTCGACTTATCTTCTGTACAGCGTTCATTAGCTGGTCCTTCTAACCCACACGCCTTATTACCACTAGATGAGTTAGGTGAGCGTGGTTTATTAGGTGATTACGAGAGCAAAGACGGCAAAATGCCTGATGGCGCCGTAATTATTGCTGCTATTACCAGCTGTACTAACACTAACAACCCTCGTAACGTAATCGCTGCTGCCCTATTAGCTCGCAATGCGAACCGCTTAGGTTTAGAGCGTAAGCCTTGGGTTAAGAGCTCTTTTGCTCCAGGTTCTAAAGCCGTTGCGCTTTACTTAGAAGAAGCAGGTCTAATGCCTGATCTAGAAAAGCTTGGCTTTGGTGTGGTTGCTTTTGCTTGTACTACCTGTAACGGTATGTCAGGTGCATTACGCCCTGAGATCCAAGAGGAAATCATTGAGCGCGACCTATACTCTGTTGCCGTACTTTCTGGTAACCGTAACTTCGACGGTCGTATTCACCCATATGCCAAGCAAGCTTTCTTAGCCTCGCCTCCATTAGTTGTGGCTTACGCTATTGCTGGTAGTATCCGCTTCGATATCGAGAAAGATGTTCTCGGTCTTGACCAAGACGGTAACCCAATTACCTTAAAAGACATCTGGCCTAGCGACGAGGAAATCGACGAGATCATGAGCGCTGCGGTTAAACCTGAGCAGTACCGCAAAGTTTACATTCCTATGTTTGCTAAAGACGAGCGTACTGAAAAGGCTGACAGCCCACTTTACGACTGGCGTCCAATGTCTACCTACATCCGTCGCCCACCTTACTGGGAAGGCGCATTAGCGGGTGAGCGTACGCTTAAAGGTATGATTCCTTTAGCGGTGTTAGGTGACAACATCACCACTGACCACTTATCGCCTTCTAACGCGATTTTAATGGACAGTGCTGCTGGTGAGTACCTACACAAAATGGGTCTACCAGAGGAAGACTTCAACTCCTACGCAACTCACCGTGGTGACCACTTAACTGCACAACGTGCTACTTTTGCTAACCCTAAGTTATTTAACGAAATGGTTCGCAACGAAGACGGTACAGTTAAGCAAGGTTCTCTCGCTCGTATCGAGCCTGAGGGTAAGGTTACTCGTATGTGGGAAGCTATTGAGACCTACATGAACCGCGAACAGCCTCTAATCATTATTGCTGGTGCTGACTACGGTCAAGGTTCTTCACGTGACTGGGCTGCCAAGGGCGTACGCTTAGCTGGTGTTCAGGCCATTGTTGCTGAGGGCTTCGAGCGCATTCACCGTACTAACTTAGTTGGTATGGGCGTGTTACCGCTTCAATTCAAAGAAGGTGTTAACCGTAACACCCTAGAAATTGACGGCACTGAGACCTACGATGTGATTGGCACACCTGCTCCAGGTTGCGACCTAACGCTTCGCCTACACCGTCGTAACGGCGAAACGGTTGATGTACCAGTTACTTGTCGCTTAGATACTGCCGAAGAGGTCAGCATCTATGAGGCAGGCGGTGTATTACAACGCTTTGCTCAAGACTTCCTAGAAGGCGCACAAGCATAAATCGTGTATTAGGATGAGGCCCAAAGCCTCTTCCTAAACCGCATAGACTCACCATAGGATATATTCTATGGTGAGTTTTTTATTGCCTATATAAAAGCAAAACGCTGCTAATCTTAAGACTAGCAGCGTCTATTTCTATATGACCTACCACCATAGGCAGGCCTGACAATTATTTAATTAGTTTACGGCAGCATCATTGTGAGATTTGCGCTGCTCAATCATTTCCATAAGAACTACGGCGTCAGTTGCATTTTCAGAAACAAAAGGTGTCTCTTGATTTGCTTCTTGACCAGTTAGCTCGTGAGTGATAGATGTAAATTCTTCACGGAGACGAGTTAGTAATTTCATAATTTTCTCCTTTATAGTTTTAATATTGTTGGTAATTATTTATTGTTATCAGCCCTATCGGAGTGGCCGAAACCGTTTGAAATACTTATAAAATTTTTAATACGATATCAATTCAAACGATATATTAACTAGGATATATGACA
>JAAZGT010000158.1 GCA_012511095.1 Alcaligenaceae bacterium | reverse complement strand
ATCAGGATTCCAGCTGCCGTAGCGTATAAACTGACCAAAGGCCCAGCTTAATCGTCTGATGTTGTAAATTTGTTGACGGTTATTGTGTGCTATTACCTTTCGAATACTATCGGCTAGCTCATCGGTCACGACCTCATCGGCATCTAGCCACAATACCCAGTCTGCTGTGACATAACTTTGGGCTAATTGCCTTTGTGGTCCGAAACCAGGCCATTTCGCATTAACATAAAATTTATCGGTGTAACGACGCGCAATGGCTTCGGTTTCATCTGTGCTACCAGAGTCTAAGATGACGATTTCATCAGCTAGTGACGCCACACTTTCTAAGCATTGCTCTAATAATCTCGCTTCATTTTTAACAATCATAGCCACTGCTAGAGTGGGCTTTGAGTGATTTGTTTGAATGTTTGAAATGCTGGTTTGATGCATTTAAATAACCTCAATATCATTAGAGCACAATGATTAGTGCTTTTTCTTAGTGGGGCGTTTCCAATTAGGCACTGAGGTTTGGCTAGTTTGAGTAAGCGTCAGCTGATGAGCTGGTGCATCTTGGCGTAGAGAAGTGCCAGCACCAATGGTTGCACCTTCGCCAACGGTCACAGGGGCAATTAATTGTGTATCAGAACCGATGAAGGCATTATCACCAATAGTTGTTACGAACTTATTAGCACCGTCATAGTTGCATGTAATGGTACCCGCACCAATATTAACGCTCTTACCTATAAGCGCATCGCCTAAATAACTGAGATGACTAGCCTTAGAAAAATCACCCATTTGGGTGTTTTTGATTTCCACAAAATTACCGATTTGACAGCCATTGCCTAATTGAGCGCCAGGGCGTAAGCGGGCGTATGGGCCAACCTTACACTGTGTTGCAAGCTCAGCTTGGTCTAGGTGACTATAAGCCTCGACCTTAGAGTCTTTACCAATTTTGACATCTTTCAAAACGCAATATGGACCAATGTGAACGCCATCCTCGAGCTCAACATTACCCTCAAAAATGCAGCCAACATCAATAAATACATCGCGACCGCACTTAAGATTGCCACGAATATCAATACGATCGGTGTCTGCTAAGGCGACGCCTTGGGTTAATAAGCGATGCGCTTGCTCTTGTTGCCAAGCGCGCTCTAACTCAACCTGTTGAAGACGGCTATTAACGCCTAAAGTTTCCCAAGCAGCGTCGGGATGAGCAGCACTCACCGTGACGCCATCATTGACCGCGAGACTAATTATATCCGTTAGATAGTATTCGCCTTGGGCGTTGTTATTATCAATTTTTGCTAACCAAGTTTTTAGTTTAACGGTGGGTGCACAAATAATGCCTGTATTTACTTCCTTAGTTAGGAGCTCCTCTTCGCTAGCGTCTTTATGCTCAACAATGCGATTTACATTGCCATTAGCGTCACGAATAATACGACCATAACCGGTTGGGTCATTAAGAAACTCAGTTAATACAGCTACACCATCGCCTGCTGCCTCAACTAAACGCTCAAGAGTTTGGGCTTGTACTAAAGGCACATCACCGTAAAGGATTAGCGTTTTATCCGCCGCATCATCGCCCACGAATAAACTTTCGGCCTGTTGTACAGCGTGACCTGTACCATATTGTGGTTGCTGTAGGGCAAAGGCTAGGTCCTTTTGTTTTTCAAAGGCCGCCTTTACCGTGTCAGCGCCATGGCCTACCACCACCGCAATTTGTGCTGGGGTTAATTGCTTTGCACTGTCTATTACATGTGCCAACATTGGCTTGCCAGCAAGTTGGTGAAGAACTTTAGGTAAATCAGATTGCATGCGCTTACCCATGCCGGCAGCTAAGATTACGATGGTTAATTTCATGGCGTGTATTTAATGTTTAATAGAATAAGTTAAGGTTTAAAGTATTTTATTTAGTGCTTTTCTTTGCTGCTGTTTTTTTAGCCGTGGTTTTTTTAGCAGCGGTTTTTTTGCTGGTAGTGCTCTTCTTAGCCGCGGTTTTGGTAGCTCTTTTTGTGCTGGTCTTTGAAGTAGCTTTCTTTGTTGTCGTCTTTTTGGCAGCAGTTGTTTTAGCTAACTCTTTAGCGGCCTCCTCGGCGGCGGCATCACTGGCAGCACTAGTAGCAGCTACGGTAGCTACAATGTTTTTAAACTGATCACCCAGTAAGTTAAACCAGTTAAGAGCTTGGTCTTGCATCAGAGCGCTGGTTTCAGCCAGACTTGGTTTTTCCTCAGTTTCTTTGTCGTCTTCTGTTTCTGTTGATGCTTTGGTGTCATCGTGAGGCGCATCGGTAGGAGCTTCTGCTTGAGGTTCTGGAGCAATAGGCTCAGCAGATTCCTCAGCTTGTTTTTTCTGAGTGGCAGCTTCGGCAGCAGCAGCAGTGGCTTTTATTGGTTCGCTCATCATCTCCATAAAGCTACTAAAGTGCTTTAGGTTGCTTTTTTGAAGCTCCAAACTGTGAATGCTACTGCTTAGCATTGAAAGATTTAGCTTAAGCCAAGACTCAACCGCCTTAAGCTCCTCAATGCGCTTATCGAGCTCATTAGGATCGACTGACATAGCAGGGGCTTGAGGTGTCATGGTGGCGAAGTTTTGCCATGCTTGGCTCATCATTTTCATGCCACTTACTAAGAGGTTGGGATCGCCGACATCCTCAGGCATCATATTGATAAAAGGGAAGTTGAAGTTAAAAGGATCGTTGCTCATCTTAGTCTCCTGGGATTAACGTTAGATTGGCTTATTAATGTATTTTAAGCGGACTGACGTAAACTGGCTATATGTGGATTAATTAAACTATCTAAAAGAACAATGGCTGCTTCTATAGTAATCATGCCATCTTCGATCATCTCAATGACCTCAGAGGGTGAAAACGATTCAATACGCTCGACCTCGCCGTCTTGGTTTTCAAGTTTTGTGGTCTCAGGAATAATGCAATCACTGACTAAAATATCCTCAAGCTGGTAGCCCTCGGGTAGTCGGCGTCGCATGCGTAGAATCGTACGAATGGGTGTACGATGTTTTAAATCTGCGGTGCTAAGACCAGCTTCCTCTTCGGCTTCTCGATTTAGGCCCTCGGTTAAACTGTCTTCGGCATTTAGTAAACCACCAACCAAGGTATCCCACATATTTGGGTCAAAGGCCTTGGTGCTTGCTCTTAATTGTAGATAAATATCGCCATCGGGCGTCCAGCCATTTAAGTGAATGGCCTGGGTTAATAAACCTAAAGGGCGCATGGCTGCTCGCTCGATTTGGCCAATGGTCGAGCCCTCGGCATAAACGTGCAGTGGTTCATCGCGCCAAGTTCGAGTTAAGCCCGCGTCTCTTAAGCAAAAAGCCACGTCACACAAAATCTCATTGAGCTCTGCAGTTGAAAGCCCCTCATCTGCAAGATAAACAGCCAGTTCATCTTGTCTAAAATACTCTTTATTTTGCAGTGCACTAATGGCCTTAGGATGAATAAAACCAGCGATCTTACCAGCAATAATTAAAGGTCTTGAGCCTATGATAGGGGATTCTTGGACCCGCTGACTTAGTTGGTGATAGAGCGCTCGCATTTTTTCAAGCTTCAATGATTTAGTTTTCCTTGGAATAACCTAGCTATTTATTATTAAGAAATATTGGCAGCTATCAGTATATAACAATGGTTAAGCTTTAAACTGTGTCTAGCTGTGACTAATATCAAATCAGTATGTTGAGAGCGACGAGGTGTTGATCTGCCATGACAAAGTGTTTTTCTTCCTTCCACAAAGTTTTTTTAAGTCTAGTTCTAATTTTAGCGAGCCTTTCACCTGCACAAGCTCAATGGAGAAATTTCTTTCATTTTGCTAAGAGCGATTCTTATGGGAGTAATATTCAGGGTACGCATTTTGGACACGGGCTAGAAGCCATTGATGAGCAGGGTAAGCGCTTTAGGTTTGAGGATTTTAAGGGAAAAATCTCTTTAGTGTACTTTGGATTTACTTTATGTCCCGATGTTTGTCCCACCACGCTAGTGCATTTGAGCCAGTTAAAAGCAAGTTTAAACCCTGATGAGGCAGAGCAGCTGCAAGTTTATTTAATTACTGTGGACCCAGAACGTGATACGCCAGAGCGCTTAAAAGAGTATTTGGCTTATTTTGATCCTAGCTTTAAAGGCTTAGTTGGTAGTCCTGAACAATTAGCGCACATGGCTAAATCCTTTAATGTTTTTTATAACAAAGTGCCAACAAGTGCAGGGCAATACACCATGGAACATAGTGCCTTTGTGTTTGTGTTGGATCAAAATGCTGAGTCCGTCTTGCTTTTTAGAGAGGGGATGAGTGCTGAAGAGATGTTGAGTGACATTAGAAAAATTTTAGCGCCCAAATAAAAGAACACTTCCGACAAGGGGTTAGTCGGAAGTGTTTGAAAGCATTCGTCCTTAAGGGAAGGGAAAGAGGAGAAAATGGACGAATGATGAGCAGGTTACT
>JAAZGT010000157.1 GCA_012511095.1 Alcaligenaceae bacterium | reverse complement strand
TCAATAAAGGTGGTCACAAAATGCTGACGCGTTTGCTCACCATCACTAATAATATCGATACCGGCGGTTTCTTGCTCTTTTAATGCCACTAATAAAGCGTCTTGTTTGGCTTCTGCTAAGTTGTCGCCCTCTAATTTCCATGGCGACCAAAGTTGCTCTGGCTCCGCAAGCCAAGAGGGTTTAGGCAAACTGCCTGCAGTTGAGGTGGGTAATATTTTTTTTGACATAAATAACTTTTTTAATAATTAATGTGAATAATTAGCAGCCCATTGCTCAAGAATGGCTTTATAAGGTTTAATAAAATGCGTCTCGGTAAACTTACCCTGCTCAGTCGCTAATTCGCTTCGCTCCTCTCGGTCATAAACAATTCGAGTTAAGGAGTGATTTGGATTTTCCAAACGTGGCTGATAAATCGTTCCTGCTTCAACATTGGCGTTATAAATTTCAGGGCGATAAATTTTCTGGAAAGTCTCCATCGTGCTGATGGTACTAATCAACTCAAGATTAGAGTAATCACTTAACAAATCACCCGCGAAATAAAATGCGAATGGCGCAACACTATTTTTAGGCATAAAGTAGCGAACCTTTAAACCCATTTTCTCAAAGTACTGGTCCGTCAATGAAAACTCGTCTTGTTGATATTCAACACCCAAAATAGGATGCTCATTACCAGTGCGATGGTAAGTTTTAGTGCTTGAAACACTGAGACAAATAACAGGTAATTTACTAAAGTTTTCCTTATAAGCCTGTGAGTTTAAAAAGGCTTTAAATAATTTACCGTGTAACTCACCATAGGCTTCTGGCAGCGTAAACTCTTTTTTATCTTTATTGTGTTCAGGCAACAAGACGCTGAAATCATAATCTCTCACATAAGAGGAAAAATTATTCCCTACGATACCCTCAATGCGTTGACCATTTGAATGATCAATGACATTGGTTTTTAACACTTCAATTACTGGAAAAACGTTGCCATTACCCTCGACATCGAGCGTAACTGAAACAATGTCAAGCTCAACAGAATAACGATCGCCATTTGGATTATCCCAAGACGCTAAATTATTAAAGCGCGTATTAATCATTTTTAAGGTGTTGCGGAGGTTTTCTTGACGTTTTTCCCCGCGCGCTAAATTAGCAAAATTCGTGGTGATTCGCGTGTCTTCTGAAGGCTTATAGCTTTCGTCAAATCGAATGCTTTTAATCCCAAATACAAACTCTTTACTCATAGTTATTACTTCCTAATTCCTAATCAAGGATCAAATGCAGCTATGCTTTAAGCTTAATTGATAAAAATTTAACATTAGGATTATTCTAGGCAAGATAAACTATGAAGTAAAATGGTATTATTTAAACACTCCATGAATTTTACTCATACATTATGATCGAACGCATTCATTTATCCATTGTTCAACAAGTTGAAAGACAAGGCACTTTGACAGCGGCAGCCGAGGTTTTGCATGTCACGCAATCCGCGCTTAGCCATAGCATGAAGAAATTAGAAGAGCAGTTAGGCACCGAAATCTGGCGACGCGATAAACGTCGGCTCGAATTAACGCAAGCTGGACAGCACCTGTTAGCGGTGGCCAATCGTGTCTTACCGCAATTAGAGTTAGCCGAGGAAAGGCTACAACAATATGCGCATGGCAAAAGAGGCTCATTGCGTATCGGCATGGAATGCCACCCCTGTTATCAATGGCTTCTAAAAATTGTTTCACCTTATCTCAACGCTTGGCCCGATGTGGATATCGATGTTAAACAGAAGTTCCAATTCGGCGGTATCGGTGGCTTATTTAATTTTGAAATTGATTTGCTCGTCACACCCGACCCACTCTTTAGACCTGGTCTCACATTTGAAGCGGTGTTTGATTATGAGCAAGTATTGGTTGTCGCTGAGAACCATCGACTAGCTAAAGAACCTTACGTCACACCTGATCAGCTTTCTAGCGAAATATTAATTACCTATCCGGTAGACATTGAACGTTTGGATATTTTTAGCCTCTTTCTATTGCCCGCTGGCATTGCACCAAGACAACACAAAACCATTGAAACGACGGATATCCTCTTGCAAATGGTGGCAAGTAATCGTGGGGTGGCCGCTCTACCGCGTTGGTTAGTCGAAGAATACGCCGAAAAACTACCGATTGTCCCCGTCACTTTAGGAGAAAATGGCATTGATAAACAGATTTTTCTCGGGTCACGTGTAACAGACATTAAGCTGGATTACGTGGATGCTTTTTTTGAATTGGCGAGGGAGCATTCGAGTGTTAGGTGATGATGCATTAAAAAACTGATAAAATGAAGTGATCCTCAAAAAGTTGGACACAAGCAATCGAAGCTTTAGGAGTCACGTCAAAACCTGAACTTCTTAAAGCAATAAGCATTAAGAGCTTATTTCATTAAAATCCATATCCGGATTCTGACTGTCTTTAGATGTAGTAATTCAGACCTGATCTGACAGTTACTCGTTTTTAACGGATGTCTGTCAGATTAGATTTGGTTCAGCTTCTTTTCTGCCCAAATCTGTTTACTATCAATGAAGGTTTGCATCGGTGTTCTGC
>JAAZGT010000156.1 GCA_012511095.1 Alcaligenaceae bacterium | reverse complement strand
TTTTTGCGTAAGTGTGCAGCAACCTCGGCTTGGCAGCAAGGCACCAAAACAATGTATTTTGATTGACGTTCAAGAGCAAAGCGAATGGCATCATCGGTCGCCGTATCGCAGGCGTGAAGAGCAGTAGTGATATCAACTTTGGCAGGGATGTCGGTCGAACTCATCGCCTCTTCGACACTCATCGCTTTAAAGCTCATTCCATCGGAGAAACCAAGTTTTTGAGCCAGAGCCTCAGAGCTTTTAACTAGCTGCTCTCTAAACTCAATGCCATAAACATGTGCTTCTGGATGGTTTTTTAAGAGCAGATCATAAAGAATAAAACCAAGGTACGATTTACCCGCACCGTGGTCTACTAGAACCAATTGCTTTTGCTCTTCTAATACCTTGAGCATCAAAGGTTCAATAAAATTGTAAAGGTGATAAACCTGCTTTAACTTGCGACGGCTATCTTGGTTGATTTTGCCGTCACGCGTTAAGATGTGCAGTGCTTTTAGTAGCTCAACTGATTGTTGCTCTTTTATTTCTGGGATCAGACTCATATCGCCTTAATTTGCTTATATCGTCATTGAGAAAATACGTGTTTCAGGCTTATCTCTAAGCATGCGCAGATCGAAAGTCATGCAAATATTACGACTAAACAATCGACCCTGTTCGGTGATCTTAAGACCTGTATCGCTGATTTCTAAGAGACCGTCGTGCTCCATTTCTTTGAGGCGCTCAAGAGTATCGGGTAACTCTTTGAATTGCAGCGCAGGATCTTCCCAAGAGGTTTCTAACAAGCACATCAAATTTAAGATATGGCGACGAATAATGAGGTCTTCTTGGTTGAGTAAATGACCACGCATGAGTGGGATTTCATTTTTCTCAAGACGCTCATAATAGGCTTCAAGCTCACGCTCATTTTGAGCAAAACCGTACCATGTATCACTAATTGAGGACATACCTAAACCAATCATCACCTGTGTAGAGGATGAGCTATAACCCATAAAGTTACGGTGAATGGTTTTGTCTTTCATCGATTGATACAGCGTATCGCTCGGTAAAGAGAAATGGTCCATACCGATTTCTACGTAACCAAGCTCTTCTAATAACTCTTTACCGTTTTCGTAGAGTAAGCGCTTTTCTTCACCCGATGGTAAATCATTCTCATCAAAACCGCGTTGACCAACGCCTTTAATCCAAGGTACATGAGCGTAAGAGTAAAAGGCTAAGCGGTCAGGTTTTAACTCCAGCGTGCGGCGGATCGTGTTTTCCATGCCTTTCCAAGTTTGGAATGGTAAGCCGAAAACTAAGTCATGACTCACACTGGTGTAGCCAATTTTGCGGGCTGCTTCGGTAACATTTAAGACGTTTTCATAGGGTTGAATACGATTAATAGCGATTTGTACGCGGTCATCATAATCTTGTACCCCGAAGCTACAGCGACGGAACCCTAGTTTATATAAACCCTCTAGGTGTTCTAGGCGCGTATTGTTAGGGTGACCTTCAAAACTAAAGGCATGATTCTCAGCAATCTCTGAGGTATCAAAAATATGTTGCAGAAGACGCTCTAACTGCTCCATGGCGAAGAAGGTTGGAGTGCCACCACCTAAGTGAATCTCGCTAATTAATGGCTTTTCTTTTAGTACCTCTAGGTATAAATTCCACTCTTTAATTACTGCATCAATATATGGTGCTTCAACTGAGTGCTTTTTAGTAATGCGCTTATGACAGGCACAGAAAGTACAGAGGCTCTCGCAAAACGGCAGGTGAATGTAAATACTAATCCCTTGTTTTGCGTTAGACTCTTTAAAACTGCGCTTAAGGGTCTCTAAATACGTTTCTGGTGTGAAACTGTTGTTGTCCCAATAGGGAACGGTTGGATAACTGGTATAACGTGGACCCGGAATATTATATTTATGAATTAAATCTTTCATCATGAGCGTGTTGTTTAATTATTCAGCGGCTTTTTTAGCAGCGGTTTTCTTAGTTGCCGCTTTTTTAGCTGTCGTTTTTTTCGCAGTGGTTTTCTTAGCTGTTGATTTCTTAGCGGCCGTTTTCTTGGCGGCTGTCTTTTTAGCTGTCTTTTTAGCTGCTTTTTTGGCTGCCGCTTTTTTCGCCGTCTTTTTAGAAGGGGCGCGTTTTTCAAATTCAAAACCAACTTTACCCGTCTCATCAATCACTAAGTAGGCTTTGAACTTACGGTTGTTGCGATTAGAAACGAAATTTTCTAGTAAGTCTGTCTTTTTCTCGCTAAGAAGTTTGTGCATTTGCTCATGAGAGATCTCTTGTTGCAAAATGACTTTGCCTGAGCGGAAATCACACGTTTTTTCTTTGCCAGTAGCCTTTTGACAGACATAACTCATGCCTGTGTCATACACCTTGGCTGAGCACTTAGGACAATCGCCGACAGATACTAGGGTAGAGAAGTCGAGGTTTTCTTCTTCTTCCTCTCGGCCCTGACCAAAATCAAATTCTAGCTTTTTCTCATCGCCAGTTAGACGAAGGATGGCGCTAAATGGACGACCCATTTTACTAATAAAACCGCTCATTGGGCCTAATTCATGCTCAGATAAGAGAGTTTCTACCTCATCAGGTTCGAAAGTGCGACCACCCGGGTGTTTGGTAATAGAGAAATCACAGTTAGTACAGGCATAACGGCGGTAGTTTTCTTTGACCACGTTGCCACATACCGGACAGGGTGTTTTCAAAGTGACGTAATCACCTGGAATCGTGTCGTATTCGTACTCTTTAGCACGGCTCACCATGGTTTGGGTACTAAGAGCAATGTCCTTCATAAAGGACTGCGGGTCTAGCTGATTGGCCTCAATCTGCTTAAGCTTGTACTCCCATTCGCCCGTTAGCTCAGGTGAGGTTAATTCCTTAACATTCAAGCCTGATAAGAGAGTCATTAATTGACGAGCTTTGGCTGTAGGTACGAGTTCGCGACCTTCACGACGTAAGTATTGCTCGTTTAATAAGCCCTCAATAATAGAGGCGCGCGTTGCTGGTGTGCCTAAACCACGTTCAGACATAGCTTCACGTAACTCGTCGTCACCAACTAGGCGACCAGCACCTTCCATGGCACTTAATAAAGTCGCCTCAGTGTAACGTGCTGGTGGTCGAGTGGCTAAAGCGTCTACACGTACATGCTCGGTACTGACTTTTTCACCTTCGGTGACTGGCACTAAATTAGCCTCTTGACCTTGAGCTTCACGACCATAAATTTCTAACCAACCTGGTTTAACTAGAACTCTACCCTCAGTCTTAAAGTGATGCGCTTCGACCTGTGTGATGCGCGTGGTGATGCGATATTCCGCTGCTGGGAAAAACACCGCCATAAAGCGTCTAACCACTAAGTCATAAATTTTTGATTCAGCTTCACTTAGCTCCTTAGGCATTTGTAAGGTAGGGATAATCGCAAAGTGATCGCTAACTTTTTTGTTATCAAAAATACGTTTATTGGTTTTAACCCATTGTTCTTTAATGATTTTCTCAGCATGCACTTGATGGCCCTGACTGGCATTGGAAGTGCTTTCACTGATAAGACGCAATGTGTCCTTGGCACTTTGAATGTAATCCTCAGGTAGATAGCGTGAGTCAGTACGTGGGTAAGTTAATACCTTGTGGCGCTCATAGAGGGCCTGAGCCAAAGCTAAGGTTGTTTTTGCGGTATAACCAAACTTCGAGTTAGCCTCACGCTGTAATGAGGTTAAATCAAATAAAGCAGGTGACATTTGTCTAGAAGGCTTTGATTGCTCAGTAACAATACCTGGCTTGCCTGTACAGGCAGTAACAACAGTTTGTGCAGCAACTTCTGACCATAGACGAGAATCTCTTTTTTCTGGATCCTCGGGGTCTTTTTTAAATTCAGGATCAAACCAACGACCCTCATATGGACCCTCGGCTGACATAAATTCGCCGTATACTTCCCAATAATCACGGCTAATAAACTGGCGAATACTTTCTTCGCGTTCAAAAACAATGGCTAAGGTCGGTGTTTGCACACGACCAATAGGGGTTTTGAAGAAACCACCGTCTTTACTATTAAAGGCGGTCATCGCGCGAGTACCGTTAATACCAATTAACCAATCGGCCTCGGCACGTGAGCGAGCAGCTGCCTCTAAGCCTTTCATGCTCTCATCATCGCGCATATTATCGAAGGCATCGATAATCGCTTGTTTGGTCATGGACTGTAACCATAGACGTTGCACCGGCTTTTTATTTTTAGCAAACTGCATGATATAACGGAAAATAAGCTCACCTTCGCGTCCCGCGTCACATGCGTTAATAATACGATCAACATCTTTGCGCTTAATTAGTTTAAGCAGCATTTTAAGGCGAGTTTCACTTCGCTTATCAATTGGTTTAAGCTCAAAATTCTTTTTTGGAATAGCGGGTAAGTTATTAAATGACCACTTACCGCGTACCACGTCGTCTGGGTTAATTAAGGTCAACAGATGACCAACACTCGATGAGAGGACGTAGTCATCACTTTCAAAATAGTCGCCATGACGCGAAAACCCGCCTAACGCGCGAGATATATCGAGTGCTACAGAGGGTTTTTCCGCAATAATAAGAGTTTTTGACATAGAACTAATTTAAAAAGACCTATATAAAATAGAGAGAATTGTTAATTTATAATTCAGTGCAGTTTTACATTTAATTTAGGCTTTGGCAAGTGCTTTGGCTACAAAGCAGACTAAAAGGATCGTATTTAAGTCAAAAAATCAATCCTATTTGGCTGATAAAAATGCCTTTAATTAATAAAGTGCTAGACCATTATTTGGTTTAATTACAAGATGGATGAATTTATCCACTCTGTGAGTCATGCAGTGTAATTACTGCATACAATATAAAGAATTAATATAAAGTGGCGGGAGCGTTTTTTTCACATGGGTCATCTAAGCATTAAAGCCAAGCAATTTCTAGTCTTTTTTAGCGCCGCTTTGTCTATAGCATTGCTAGCTAGTGGGGTAGTGACATGGGTCGCCAGCAATTGGACGAGTATTAGCCCTGATTTTAAGATATTGCTTGTAGAGGGCATCATCGTGGTGTTGGCCATCATCCTGATATGGATGGCTTGGTCTTCGCCTCGTCTCACCCAAACGGTCTCGTTGTCGAGGTATTGGTGGTCTCAGGGTTTATCATTTTTTGGGGCGGTGGCTTCAGGGGCTCTAGTGGCTTTGGTGGGGCAAATCTACCAAATGGGCGCTGATACATGGCAGCTTTTTGCTTTGTGGCTAATATTAATTGTGCCTTGGTTTGTTTTCTCACCCAATGTGTTTATCGTTGCACTAGCTGCAGTGGTAGCTAATACAAGTGCGATTTTATTTTTATTAGATAATCAACTACTCTTCTCCCTTACTGTTTCGAGCTACGTTTTAGCTTTATTAAATTTTGTCTTTTTTGTATTTTTAGAGCATAAACGAGCTAGGCAAGATGGCTTGTGGGCTGTGCTTAGTATGAGTGTACTGCTCTGTGGTGTGGCAATTTTCGTGTTTACTCAGGAGCAAGTCTTTCAAGGAGTTTATGCATTAAAGTTATTTGTAGTGGCTTTATTATTAATGTTTTATAACAAGTTGAGTCATGCGCCCTTACGTCTCAAAGTGCTTGTGATTGCTATTTTTGCTGCGGCTACTACTGCTTTTTTAATAGAGTTTGCCACCGACTCTTGGCTTATTCGACCCACCTTTATGTTACTGATGCTTGGCTTAGTTTGGGCTGTGGCAGCTGTTATGGCCATAGCGCTTTGGAACAAAAGCAGTGACACACAAAAAGATACTAAGGAGGGGCTATTACTTAAGGCAATACCTAGCTCTATCAATGTATTTTTAGCCATAAGCCTGATTGTGGTTGCCGCATTCTTTTACTTATCTTTGTTTCTAACAGGTTCTCTAGATACTTTAACGGTTGCACCTAAAAATATAGTGGGCTCTGTTGCTTTGCTCTTAGTAGTGCTGTTTTTGCGCTTTAAACAAAGTTCAACCTTTGTTTTATTTCTAGTCCTCATTATTTACCAAATGGCTGCTTTCTTAGCCATTGAAAATTACTTAGATAACAACGGTTATTTCTGGGGTAATTATTCAGTTAGAGATATTTCTTTTAGTAGTCTTGTTTTTACGCTTTGGGGCTTAGTAGTAAGTGTCATCATTTATAGTCAATATACTCAGGCGTGGTTCCGTTTTATTGCGAGCTTAGGTTTCTTTACTTTTTTGAGTGTCCTAACGAATACGCCACCGTTGATGATTTATTTAAACGAGGTACTTGTATTTAATGGGGTGTTTATTGCCTTGCTTTGGTGGTCATTTAAGCGAGCAACTGAGGTCCATTTACCTTTAATTATTGCTTTTGCATTGTGGGCATTTAAGGTAGTGGTCTTCAGTCTTTATAGTCACTATATATTTAACATGTTTTTAGCTGACCCCTTTAATACCACTGCTCATGATCTTTTCATGATCTTTAAT
Source organism: Alcaligenaceae bacterium (assembly GCA_012511095.1). Classification (GTDB taxonomy): domain Bacteria; phylum Pseudomonadota; class Gammaproteobacteria; order Burkholderiales; family Burkholderiaceae_B; genus Oligella. The sequence continues at coordinate 2,190 of JAAZGT010000156.1, read as the reverse complement.
CAGCCTTTTGTTTTTTTTGAAAACTTGTTTGAAGATTTCAATATCAACGCTTTGCTGTATGGCTTGCTAAGCCTTATTGCTTCTTTTGTGCCACTATGGGCAATGCTGCAATTACTCGAAGAAAAGGATTTCAAAGCGAGAATAATCGCAATTAGTATGGGGCTGTTAGTTGCTTGGCTTTGGTTTGCCCGCCTAGACGTGATCATTCCACTTAGTTTAATGATTTTGGGTTATCACTTTAAAAATCGTAAGCTTTATTATTTAGCCATGGTCATTGGTTTGGTGAGTTTAGCGATGCTTTATTTTAGCTTAGCTACCTCACTTACTTTTAAAGCCTATTTATTGCTAATCACGGGTGGTTTATTTCTAATACTGTATGGCTTTGCTATGAAAATGCTCTTGGGCAAGCAGGGCGATGAAGCGCATGAAGAGCCTAAGACATCCTATGTGGATAGCACCACTCAGCTACGAGAGCGTATTACTCCGAGCCGCCGCATTAATTACTACGGTGCTTTGGGTGTGGCTGCTTTGTTACCTATTGCTGTAGCACAGTGGCAAATTCATAGTTATGAGCGTATTTTAACCATGGGTCAGCCAGTCTTACTTAGATTAGCACCTGTCGATCCACGCTCCTTGATGCAGGGCGATTATATGCGCATCAATTATGAGGTGACTCGTTTAGTGCAAGTGGAGTACGACTGTTTAATCGAAGAGGAAAAATGGTCTGATGCCACTGGGATAGCGGCCGAACGTCAATGGCAGGCTTGTGGCCCTAATGGTGAGCAAGGTCACAGCATGATTGAGGTTTCTGATAATCTTAAACAGCGTTTACTTTCTAAACAAGGGGTGCGCTTTATTGCTGCTCTAGAGGTTGAAAATTACGTGGCTGAGCGAGTATTAGGTTTTTATGATGTGGCTGAGTTAAGTGATGTTGAGTCATCCGACGAGCGGATCTATTTGCCTTTTGTGGTTAAGTCAATTAATAGTTCACATAATCAGGTGAGACCACGTTTTAGTACGGAGTTCTTTTTTAATCAAGAACACGCTCGTCGTTTTGAGCAGGCTGAGTTTGCTGAGGTTCGGATTAACAAAGCTAAGGTGATGCTAAAGTCTTTATTAGATAGTAATAAGCAAGTCATTGAATCAACTAAATAAATTTACTCAATACCAATATAAAAGCCTTGCTCTAATCGGAACAAGGCTTTGAAGGTGTAAGAGAGAAATTTCTAATTAGTGGATCATTTGCTCATCATCGCCATGTAAGATTAGCTCATCTAACAGCGAGTCGTGAATTTCTAGCTCTTGGCTCCATAAAACCATAAGGGCTAAAATTTTAAACTCAGATAGTGTAAGCGTCTCTTGAGGGGCATCTAAAGCGCAATTAACCACAGCTTCGCGCATAATTGGCGTCAACACACCAGAGCTTTCCATGGAGTATAAGAAACTAACACCATTAATACCTAGCTTATATTGCTCATATGCGCCATAAATACGAGTCGCATTTAAAGGAATCTCAGGCTGATCCGCCTTTTTAAGACTTTCAGTATTGACCGCTAAGCGATGTAACCAACTCATCGCATCATGAATATCGTGATGCTCAAAACCAGCGGCGATTAAGCGCGCTGCTAAGTCTTCTGGTTTAGGACAAGTGGCAGGCGTAAAGTAATTTTCATATACATAAACTAAGACGTCATACATGATCGGCCTCCCCGTTTAATCAATTTCATTTAGCATAAAGTTTTTAAACAATCCAAGATTTTACATTGATTTAATGACTTGATCGTTAAAAGACTTACTAAGAGTACGGCATATCTTAAATAGTTGGACGCTCTCTCTTGCAATAAAGGCGTAAAAACGACAAATTACTCTTATATAAGAGGCATAATAAAGCTATCAGTAGTAAATTTGACACAAATATATTTAATCAAGGATTTAGGTTTTTATGAGTTTATCGGATACCAAGTGTTTAATGGACATCACAACACGTCCAGAGTTGATTTTTACTAAGGGCGAGGGTTCTTGGTTAGAGGATCATCAAGGTAAACGCTATTTAGATATGTTACAGGGTTGGGCGGTCAATTGCTTAGGCCATAATCCAAAGCCCATTATTGAAGCCCTCGACAAACAAAGTCGTACCCTAATTAATCCTTCACCAGCATTTTATAACCAACCAATGATTGATTTAGCAAA
>JAAZGT010000155.1 GCA_012511095.1 Alcaligenaceae bacterium | reverse complement strand
TTAACCTCGTCAGCACCATCAACATAAACTGGCATGCTGTCGACCTCATTAAGATCAAAAACCTGAATGCCATGACTTTGTAAACGCTCAGCGGTACGCTCTGAACTAGCCACTGCACCTTTAAACTGATCTTTGTACTGAGCTAAGGCATCAATAAACATATCAGCGGTAGAGCCTGTGCCAACGCCGATAATGGCATCGGTACTAAAAAACTCGCGAATATACTCAACTGCTGCTTCGGCCACTTGTTGTTTTAATTGGTCTTGGCTTAATGTCATGCCAATAGCTCCTGGTACGATTTTTCAGAAAACCCTAGCTTATAGCCGTCTTTATAAACTAATAAAGGACGCTTCATTACACTAGGATTGGCTTGAACTAAAGCAATGCGCTCAGCATCGGTATTTAGCTCTTTTTCTGCCTCAGTAAGTTGTCGCCAAGTTTGAGAGGCTTTATTAATTAATTTATCCCAACCGAGTGCCTCAGCCCACTCACTAAGTTGCTCCGCTGTTGGGACTTGCTCACGAACGTCAATGACCTCAACCTCGAGGCCATTGGATTCAAGAAATTTTCTGGCTTTAACGCAAGTGCTACAACGCTTTAAGCCGAATATTTTAAATGTCATTGATCTACCTTGATAATACTAACAACGGCATTTGCCGACATAATGCTATTTTACCCCTGTGCTTTTTTAAACTGTAGTCGATTTCCGATTATCACGCAAACGCCTACAATTAAAATCATAATGGTGGCTAAAGCATTAACCTCGGGCTTAATGCCAAGCCTTACACGTGAGAATACCTCAACGGGTAAGGTGGTATAACCCGGACCATTTAGGAAAGAGGCAATCACCACATCATCCATTGATAAGGTAAAAGCTAATAACCAAGCAGCAACCATTGCTGGCGCAATCAAAGGTAGGACAATGCTAAAAAACACTTTAAGTGGCGTGGCACCTAAGTCTAGCGCAGCCTCTTCAAGTGAACGGTCTAATTCGCGAATACGCGATGAAACCACCACCGATACATAAGCCACACAAAGCACCACATGCCCCACCCAAATGGTAAACATACCATTATCTGCTGGGAAACCAATTAATGAACGCACCTCAATAATCATCAACAAAATAGACACACCTAAGATTACCTCAGGAATGACTAAAGGTGCATTAAGCATACCGATAAATACCGGAAATCCGAAAAAAGGACCTTTGCGCACTAATACATAGGCAGCCCACGTACCAACGATGACAGCAGCAGTCGCCGAAAAGATCGCAATTTTAATCGAGAGCCAAGCTGCCTTAAGTAGATTAGTGTCATTCAACAAACTCTGATACCAACGCAACGAGAAACCCGTCCACGTTGATTGTAAAGCCGAGTCATTAAAGGAGAAGACCACTAGTGACAAAATCGGTAAATATAAAAAACCGAAACCAACGATAAAAACGAAGTATTTAAACCAAGTACCCAGTCTCATTTACCCTACTCCTCCTTGAACTGCTTAGCTTGGTTAATCTGAAACAGCACCAGCGGAATTAATAAAATCATTAGCATCACGACTGCTATAGCCGCTGCCATTGGCCAGTTTGAGTTAGTAAAGTACTGGTCCCACATCACTCGACCAATCATATAAGTATTAGTACCGCCTAATAACTCTGGAATAACGTACTCACCCACCGTTGGGATAAAGACTAGCATCGAACCTGCAATGATTCCCGATAAGGATAAGGGCAAGGTAATGGTTAAAAAGGCGATAATTGGTCTCGCCCCCAAATCATATGCAGCATCAATTAAACGCTTATCATGCTTAATTAAATTGGTGTACAGTGGCAAAATAAAAAACGGCAAATAGGTATAGATCAAACCAATATATACCGCTGTATCAGTTCGATATAACTCAATCGGCGAATCAATAATGCCAGTCCACATTAAAAAGTTATTTAATAAACCCTCATTGCGTAAAATCCCTGCCCATGCATAAACACGTAAAAGCAATGATGTCCAAAAAGGTAGAATCACGCCAAGCAATAATAAATTACGCGTTTTGGGATTGGCCTGAGCAATAAAATATGCCATTGGGTAGCCAATCAAAATACAAAACAAGGTAGTAATTGCCGCCATTTTGATTGAGCGCAAATAGGCTTCTACAAAGAGCGAATCCGTAAATAGCGTGATATAACTTTCAAAATACAAAACAACCTGTAATACGCTGTCTTTGTACTCTAATAACTTTGAATAAGGTGGTTGCCCAAATATTGACTCAGCAAAACTGATCTTTAACACAATTAGGAAAGGCACTAAAAGCGTTAAAATCAACCACGCATAAGGTGGCACAATGCTTAAGCGGTCACGCGATGGCAACCAAGATGACAAGGAAAAAAACTTAGTCATGATGCAAGTACCGTTCCACTATCAGCACCCCAAGTGAGATGCACCTCATCATCAATACCAGGGGCATTTTCTAAGGCCATACGAGCAGGCATACTGGCATCAACCACCTTACCTGACTCTAATTCGATTTGATACAGCATGTAGCTACCCATCCACGCCACGTGAGTCACTACACCATAAGCAACGTTAACTGAGTCATTTGGCTCCTCAGTCAGCACACGAATTTGCTCTGGACGAATCGAAACAAAAATCTCCATACCTAAAGGCTCATTTACCCCATGGCTCACGTACATTGGGTTTTCTAAGTCCTCAGACTCGATTAGAACGTGATCGGGCTCATCGACGACAATACGACCTTTGAAAATATTGGTATTTCCAATAAAGCTCGCCACAAATTGCGAATTTGGGAAGCTATAAACTTCTTTAGGTGTACCCTGCTGGATAATTTCACCCGCAGTCATTACCGCTAAGCGATCCGCCATGGTCATCGCCTCTTCTTGGTCGTGAGTCACCATAATGCAGGTAACGCCGACTTGCTCAATAATTTTGGTCAGTTCAATCTGCGTTTTTTGGCGGATTTGTTTATCGAGTGCAGACATTGGTTCATCTAAAAGCAATAGTTTAGGACGTTTAACTAGACTACGAGCTAAGGCCACACGTTGCTGCTGACCACCCGATAATTGAGATGGTTTACGACGTGCATAGCCCGCCATTTGCACTAAATCTAAGGCCTCAAACACACGTTGATGAATCTCTTGTTTATCGACACCCTCTTGTTTAAGACCAAAGGCCACATTGGCCTCTACTGACATATGTGGGAATAATGCATAAGACTGGAACATCATATTCACAGGACGCTTATAAGGCGGCACATTAGCAATATCCACACCATCTAAAAATATTTGCCCTGAGGTAGGTTTCTCAAAACCAGCCAACATTCTTAAGAGTGTTGACTTACCACAGCCCGAACTGCCCAATAACGCAAAGATTTCATTACGTTTAACTGTTAGGTTAACCCCCTTAACTGCTACAACGTCACCATAAATTTTTTTCAAATCGACCAGCTTTAAAAACTCATCATCAGCAGCTGCCGTTGTCGCTAAACGCCCTTCTGTCATTTTGTTCTCAATTCCTATTTAATAAATTGATTAATGGCCCGCTAATTAAGTCACGCTTAATCAAGACGGGCCATTTTTATATAAGCTCAATTAATAAGCTATGAGTCATTATTTGTAGCTTAACGCCCCGCTTTCAATTCGGCCCACAAACGTGTTTGTAAGCGAAGAATCTTCATTGGTTGTGGCTTAATCACGAATAAAGTTTTAGCTTTTTCCGCGCTTGGATAAAGCTCTTCGTTTGCTGCGATTTCAGGTAAAACATGTTCACGCGCAGTTTTATTCGCGTTGGTAAAGAACATTTCGTTGGTAATAGCAGCGTGTACCTCTGGTGTTTCAATGTAGTTGATGAACTTCATTGCGTTATCAAAATTAGGTGCATCTTTAGGTACTGCCATGGTGTCAAACCATACTGGGGCACCATCGGCTGGTGTAACGTAGGTAATTTCAAAATCACGCTTAGCTTCTTTAGCACGATCTGCGGCAATCATAACGTCACCGTTATAACCATAAACAAAACAAAGATCGCCTGAGGCTAACTCATCAATATAACCAGAAGAGCTGAACTGACGAATATATGGGCGAATATTTTTTAAGACCTCAAAAGCCTCACGGTAATCTGCCTCTTCGGAGCTATTAGGATCTTTGCCTAAATAATGTAAAACAGCAGGGAAAACCTGGGCTGCTTCATCTAGCATAGAAATACCACAACCGCGTAATTTCTCAATCTTTTCAGGATCAAATAAATTAGACCAATCAGCTAAGTTGTAATCATCACCCATGATTTCTTTAACCTTGGTGACGTTATAGCCTAAGCCGTTGGTACCATAACCCCAAGGCACTAAGTACTCATTACCTGGGTCAACTTGTGCCACTACCGCCATGATTTCAGGATCTAAATGCTCCCAGTTAGGAATTTTAGATTTATCGAGCTTTTGTAATAAACCCGCTTCAATCTGACGCGCAGCGTAGTGAGTTGCAGGTACAACCACATCGTAGCCAGAGTTACCTGTGAGTAACTTAGCTTGTAGAATATCGTTGGTATCGTAGGTGTCATAACGAATTTTGATACCCGTTTCGCGTTCGAAACCTGGAATTGTATCAGGGGCAGTATATTCGGCCCAGTTATACACATTAACTACATTATCATCTTGTGCTGTGGCAGTGCCGGCGACAAGGGCGGAAACCATTAAAGAGAGACCTATTGACTTCAGTTTCATCTGAGCAATCCCCTATACAAAAAAATAAAAAACTAATGATAAAGCGAAACGACTAAAAAGTGGCTATTTATCTTCAAATAATGCGTAATCTTCAGCGATTTGTTCCATAAATACAATACTTTGCTCACCACACACCTTTTTTAAGGAGCGTTTAAGGCGATTTAGATTTTGTTGCCTTAAATTAGAGCTTAGTTTTGTCCTTTCTGCTTTATCAAAATCAATTAAATAAGCCTCAATCGGCTCATTGGTGCATAAAATATTAAAAGCGTTGAGGTCAGCATGATACACATCTAAATCGTGCATCTGACGAATTCTTTGTGCGACTATTTGAGTGTAGGCTTTGGCTTGTTCTGGACTAAGCTTATTATCAATAAACTGTTGGCAAATCGTAGCTAGTGGTTTTGTTTCAGCAATTAAACTTGTAATTAATGCCATTTCACAAAAACGACCTTTTTGTTGATAAAAAGCAGCTAATGCTTTGGGTACAGTTAAGCCAGCATCATTTAAATAGTTAATAATGGCAAACTCTTGAAACGACCTAGTTTGGGCTTCCCCTCTAAACACATAGGTGGACTTAATAAACTTACCGACTAAACCGCCTCGACGGTATTGTCTTAAGACTGCAGGTCCAATAGAGGTAGGAATAAACCAAGCAGCATTGCGGCCCCCATCACCTACTTTAACCGCTTCAGATTGATAATGCTCTGCATGAAATAACGCGGGGCTAAAGCCTTCGGCTAAACTCAAACCACGATCGCGCACATTTTGCTGCCAATCTGGATGAATTAAAATGCCCCAATTGTCGCCCTGTACAGTCGCTTTGATTTCCATGGTGCATCACCCCACTAAACAATCTAAATTTGGCTCTGCATTGTATACCGAGTATAAAAATACACAAGCCTAAGAGTTATTTGAACAGCATTAAAACAACAGTA
>JAAZGT010000154.1 GCA_012511095.1 Alcaligenaceae bacterium | reverse complement strand
TACTTTATTTTTATCTACCATAACTCTCATTCTTCAAATACATATCAGCAGCCATTACACACGCCAACGCGAACATTTGTAAAACTATTAAAGAATTAGAATAAAACCAATGGCAAATAACTACCTTGAAATTGTTATGGTTCCAAGTCGAGAATAATTTTTGATAAGGAATAAACTGTATCGGCAGTTTTAAGAAGCAATGCTAACAACAAAAGATGACTAATTAATGACTGAGTTATAAATATATCAGTTAATAGCAAATACGATATTTAAACTTTTAATTAAAGTCATAAAAGCTAAAGTTTAGTCATCTATCATATTGAAATATCATTTACAACATAGAGCTAGCTCTTAATTTTGTTTGATCTATATCAAAATACTTGATCGCTATAATCTACATCTTGTGTTTTTTAGCACTAGAATCGAGAAGTTGTACTACATATTGATTTTGATAAAACTCATAATTTTGATTTTACAAAATTATTTTTAAGGGTTTATGATGCTAAAAACTCCAGAATTGATCTGTCCAGCTGGCAATTTTCCTGCCTTAAAAGCTGCTATTGATAACGGTGCCGATGCCGTCTATATGGGGCTAAAAGACGCCACCAATGCAAGAAACTTTCCCGGTTTAAATTTTGATATGAAGTCTGCGGCCAAAGGTATTGATTATGCTCACCGTCATGGCCGTAAGGTATTAATGGCTATCAACACCTTTTCCCAAGCAGGACAAATGGCACAATGGCAAAAAGCCGTTGATACAGCCGCTGAGTTAGGGGTTGATGCAATGATTGTTGCTGACCCCGCGTTGATGGCTTATGCCACTAAACGGCACCCAGACTTAAGACTTCATATGTCAGTCCAAAGCTCAGCGACTAACTATGAAGCCATCAACCTTATGAAGGAGCTTTTCAATGTTCAACGCGTCGTCTTGCCGCGTGTCTTAACTATTAATCAAGTTAAGCATGTGATTAAACATACCGATGTAGAGATTGAGGTTTTCGGATTTGGCAGTCTTTGTGTGATGGTAGAAGGACGTTGCATATTATCCAGTTATGCCACTGGTGAGTCGCCTAATATGCAAGGAGTTTGCTCTCCGGCTAAAGCGGTGCGATGGGAACAACTACCCGACAAAATGAACGTTCGTCTCAATAATGTGCTAATTGATCAATATCGACCCGATGAGCCAGCAGGCTATCCTACCCTCTGCAAAGGACGATTTGAGATCAACGATGAAACCTACTACGCACTCGAAGAACCAACCAGCTTAAATGTCTTAGAAATGCTCCCTGAATTGATTGATATCGGCGTACACGCCATTAAAGTTGAGGGTCGTCAACGAAGTCCCATGTATACAGCACAAGTCACCAAGACCCTGCGGGAAGCAATTGATTTAGCAGCGTCTCAGACTAAACCATATGCCATCACCCCAGCTTGGAATCAGACTTTATCCAAAGTTTCCGAGGGACATCAATCAACCCTTGGCGCCTATAGTCGCCCATGGAAATAGGAGCTACCAATGAGTATTAAATTATCCCTCGGTCCTGTTCAGTTTTATTGGAGTAAAGAGACATTATTTAAGTACTACCTTGAACTAGCTAAAGCACCATTGGACACAATTTATATTGGTGAGGTTGTATGTTCTAGACGCCATGAGATGCGTTTCGATGATTGGTGCGAGCTGGCCAATATATTAGCTGAAAGTGGCAAAGAAATTATTTTCTCATCCCATGTTTTATTAGAAAGTGAATCTGACTTACGACGTTTAAGACGTTTTGCCGAATATAGAAAATTTCGGTTAGAGGCTAATGATATGGCCGCCGTTAAATTAGCGAGAGAAAATCAACTGCCCTTTGTTGCTGGTGCTACTCTAAATATTTATAGCGATGCAACCCTAGATATATTTCATGAGCTTGGGTGTTATCGTTGGCTCGCTCCTTGTGAGCTAAGCGCTGATAAGCTCAAGGTCATTGCGACTCATGCAAGGCATAACAATATAGAAACTGAGGTTTTTACTTGGGGCAAAATACCTTTAGCCTATTCATCTCGCTGTTTTACAGCTAGACACTACAACCTAAACAAAGACAGCTGCGCCTATCGCTGCTTAGATCATGAGCATGGCATGCCGATGATGACCCGTGAGGGTCAACCCTTTCTAACCATTAATGGGATTCAAACCATGTCGCATGGCTGTCAAAGTTTATTAGCGCACCATGAGAGTCTAAAAAAGAATAATGTCGACTTTCTACGCCTCTCACCACAACTAAATCATATGCCAAGAATCATTGAAATACATCGCCAAGTCCTTGACGGTTTAGTCGATAGCAAAGATGCTCTCAATGAATTACAAACACTTTCTAATAGCAGCTTAATTGACGGTTATTGGCATGGTCAGCCTGGGATTGAGGCAATTAACAAGGAGCATTTTCAAGGAGCTATTGCATGACTTTACCGAATATTGTTCTCCCCTCGTGGTTCGGCAAAATAGTATCAAAACTACCCTCTAAACCACCTCGTTTTTTATTAGTTAGTGTCTTAAATCACCTACTTAAACGCGATTACTTAGTCGCTGATATGAGTTTATTTAATGGGCGTAAATTTGAAATCTATATCATTGATGCTGACTTTAGAATACGTTTTAGCGCCATAGAAGATCATTTTAGTGATACCCCATTTAGTGGCGAACCTGATTTACGCCTATCGGCCAATGGTATTGATTTTATGCGTATGATTTTACGCGAAGAAGATCCTGATACTTTATTCTTTAATCGCAAGCTTCACATCGAAGGCGACACGGAATTAGGTCTTATCACAAAGAATTTACTAGATAGTGTGGAATGGCTAACAGTGCGTGAACTAGTCTTAGGCCGTCAAGAGGCTTGATTTGAACCTTACAAATTCACGCTCATTAGTAAATAAATAAAAACGATAAACATTAAAAAAGCCATCACTCTGAAGTGATGGCTTTTAATCTGGTCTTAAAGACAAGTGCAGTGATTACTGTAGAGCAATTTCTACGTCAACACCTGCAGGTAAGTCTAAGCGCATAAGCGCATCAACAGTCTTGTCAGTAGGATCAACAATGTCCATTAAGCGTTGATGAGTACGGATCTCAAACTGGTCACGTGATTTTTTGTTAACGTGTGGAGAACGTAATACATCAAACTTCTTGATGCGAGTTGGTAGAGGTACTGGACCACGAACAACAGCGCCAGTACGCTTAGCTGTTTCAACAATTTCAGCAGCAGACTGGTCGATTAATTTATAGTCAAACGCTTTTAAGCGAATGCGAATTCTTTGGCTTTTCATAACTGTTAATCCTAAAAGAACAATATAAAGAACATAAAATAAATATTTGGTAGCACCTAACACTTAAAACGTTAAGTGCTACCCAAGTAACTAATCAATCAAGATTAGTCAAATAGCATAATTGCTAAAGCTAATTACTTAGCGATTTTAGCAACAACACCAGCACCTACTGTACGACCACCCTCACGGATAGCGAAACGTAGACCTTCTTCCATTGCGATCGGCGCAATTAACTCAACGTCCATTGATACGTTATCGCCTGGTAGAACCATTTCTT
>JAAZGT010000153.1 GCA_012511095.1 Alcaligenaceae bacterium | reverse complement strand
TCACGAGAACCTGTGATGGCCTCTTCCATTTTGCCAAGGATGTGCATACGACCATCTTTAGCTTGGGCTAAAGCAGCTTGCATAATCTCTTTGGTAATACCTTGGATCTTAATATCCATTTGTAAAGCAGTAATACCAGCTTTGGTACCAGCTACTTTAAAGTCCATATCACCTAAGTGGTCCTCATCACCAAGAATGTCGGTAAGTACAGCAAACTTATTACCATCTTTAATAAGACCCATTGCAACACCAGCAACGTGGTCTTGAACCGGCACACCCGCATCCATCAGTGCTAAGCTACCGCCACAAACAGAAGCCATTGAAGATGAACCGTTAGACTCAGTAATTTCTGAGACTAAACGAATGGTGTACTGGAAGTCTTCGTGTTTAGGTAAGGTTGCTACTAAAGCGCGCTTAGCTAAACGACCGTGACCAATCTCACGACGCTTAGGAGAACCTACGCGACCAGTTTCACCGGTAGAGAATGGAGGGAAGTTGTAGTGTAATAAGAAGTGATCACGACCATCGCCCATAATTGAGTCAATGATTTGCTCATCTTGCTTAGTACCTAAGGTAGCTACTACGATTGCTTGTGTTTCACCGCGAGTGAATAATACGCTACCGTGAGTACGAGGTAATACACCTAAACGGATCTCAATAGGACGCACAGTACGCGTATCGCGACCGTCAATACGTGGCTCACCACTTAAAATCTGGCTACGAACAATGTCAGATTCTAGTGAGAAAAGAATATTTTCAATCTCAACTGGATCGAGTGCGTCTTCTTCTGACTCGACTGCGGCTGCAAGTTTTTCTTGAACTTCAGCATGTACTTCTTTAATTTTGTTGCTACGAAGTTGTTTTTCGCGGATTTTGTAAGCCTCTTGAAGACCCTCTAAAGCAGCTTCTTTGACTTGTGCTACTAAAGCCTCGTTTTGAGGAGCTGGCTCCCAATCCCATGCAGGCTTACCTGCTTTTTCAACTAGTTCGTTAATGGCATTAATGGCTGCTTGCATTTGCTCATGACCATATACCACACCACCTAACATGATCTCTTCAGATAGTTGCTTAGCCTCTGACTCAACCATTAAAACAGCGGCTTCGGTACCAGCAACAACTAAGTCCATTTGAGACTCTTCTAATTGAGAGGCACTTGGGTTTAATACGTAATTACCATCGATGTAACCAACGCGTGCGGCACCAATTGGACCATCAAAAGGAATACCAGAAATTGATACTGCTGCAGAGCTAGCAATTAAGGCAAGGATATCTGGATCAATTTCAGGATCAACCGACATCACGTGCACAATTACTTGTACTTCGTTATAAAAACCTTCTGGGAATAAAGGACGTAAAGGACGGTCAATTAAACGAGAGGTTAATGTTTCTTTTTCTGAAGGCTTGGCTTCACGCTTAAAGAAACCGCCAGGAATCATACCGGCGGCATAAGCTTTTTCAATATAGTCCACAGTCAGTGGAAAGAAATCCTGACCTGGTCTAGCATCTTTAGCAGCAACGACAGTAGCCAAAACTACGGTGTCGCCCATAGAGGCTAAAACAGCACCGGAAGCCTGACGAGCAATCTCGCCGGTTTCCAAAGTAACAGTATGATCACCATACTGAAAGGATTGTGTGAATTTATTAAACATGTTGTGGATTCCTTAATCTACAAAATCGCCCGAAATCTCAAGCTATATCACGGTTCTATATAACTTGTCGGACTAACAATAAAAAGCCGCGCACAAAATATCATTGTGCACGGCTTCGAATCTTTTTACTTCTTAAGACCCAAAATTACTTACGTAGACCTAATTTAGTAATTAAATCACGGTAGGCATTAGGGCTAGTTCTTCTTAAGTAATCAAGTAACTTACGACGACGGCTAACCATACGTAATAAACCGCGGCGTGAGTGATGATCCTTAGAATGCTCTTTGAAGTGGTTACCTAACTCGTTAATACGAGCGGTTAATAAAGCGATCTGAACCTCAGGTGAACCGGTGTCGCCCTCAGTGCGAGCGAATTCAGAGACGATTTGTGCTTTATCAATTTTTGCAACTGACATAATAATATCCTTATAACTTGCGTTGACACGGACAGGCCGTCAACGTGAGGTAAAAATTTAAACTATCTACATAAATATGTATCTGACTTAAGCCTGCATAATAAGCTAAACTGATGCCATATAACGTCTTTAACAACAACACGAAAAACAGCACAAAGCTTAATATTGCTTAATATCGATTAAGTCAATCAATAATTATACTCTGTTTTGTTATTCACGTCGCATTAATAACCACCTTCAGTGAGAAAACTATGAGATCTGTGATTAAAATGCCGCAATTAACAACGAATAAAGCAAGTGGTCGTCTTTTTAGTCGTGCAATTTTAGTCGGCTTAGTGGCTTCACTTGCTGCCTGTACGACTTATAGAGACATCCCTGCTAATGCCCCTGCAAACGAAGTAATGCGCGTTATGGGTCAGCCAAGCCATAGTTGTGATCGTCCCGACGGCGGTAAACATTATGTTTGGAGCAGTCAGCCCATGGGCCAATACATCTACGGTGCTGATATTGGAGCCGATGGTTATTTAATTAATTCCGTCTATTCAGTATTAACACCAAAAAACTTCAAAAAGCTTGATACTGGCACTTGGACTGCCCAAGATGTGCTCTGCGAATTTGGTCGTCCTGCCGAAATAGAAACGATGGGACTAGGCGAGAAGCGTGAGCAGGTTTGGAGTTATCGCTATCGAGAAGCCAATATTTGGGACCGATTCCTATTTATTTATATGGGTAGAGATGGTCAAC
>JAAZGT010000152.1 GCA_012511095.1 Alcaligenaceae bacterium | reverse complement strand
GTATGTCTTAAATGCTCAAAGATCTCAGGCTCTAAAATATAGCGACCAACTACAGCTGAAGTAGAAGGCGCCACTTCAGGATCGGGTTTTTCAACAATTTGATCAACGCCGCGCACTCGCTCACCCACAACATCGCCCGCAATAATACCGTATTTTTTGGTTTCCTCTTTAGCCACTACTTGAGTTCCTAAAACGCTACCACCATAGGCATGAGCAACATCAATTAATTGTTGAGTTACTGGCACATCAGCGTCAATTAAATCATCTGCTAATAAAACAGCAAAAGGCTCATTACCCACCACAGGCTCTGCACACAATACTGCATGGCCCAAACCCAAAGGTGCGGGTTGACGAATATAAATACAATTTACATTGCTCGGTAAGATGCCACGCACAATTGCAAGCAACTCCTCTTTACCCTTTTGTTCAAGTTCATGCTCTAATTCAGGCATATAGTCGAAATGATCCTCAATTGAGCGCTTATGACGGCCTGTAATAAAAATTAAATCAGTAATGCCCGACTTAACCGCTTCCTCTACCGCATACTGAATTAAAGGTTTATCTACTACTGGCAACATCTCTTTAGGCATTGCCTTAGTAGCAGGTAAAAAACGGGTGCCTAAGCCAGCCACCGGAAATACAGCTTTACGTACAGGGTTCATTTTTATCCTTTAAAATGTCAATGCGCTTAATCAGAACTGCTGAATAAGCTCTTCAAACTTTGATTGTATAATAATATATAAGCAATCAACAAAGTAGCCTCTGTTAAATAACCAGGTATTAAAATTTTTATGGTGCAGCACGCATTAAAACAACTCGTTCCCTTAGAACAAATGCCCCAATGGGATCATTTTAAACAGGCTGTGTTACAGGCTAAAATCAACTGTGACCAAACCGTCATCCTTAATGCTGCTGGTTTAAGCATCGATTTAAGCGCACAACGCAATTCGGATCAACTCAGTAAAGCAAGCGCAGAGTTATTAGACGCTAGACAACTACCTGCTCTAAGAAAAGCCCTATTTGATGGTGAGGCGATTAATAGCACCGAGTGTCGAGCCGCTTGGCATACGATGTTGCGTCAACCTCAACCCTTACCTGAGGTACAAAATGAGCGTTTACGGGTCTTAGAGTTAGTCCGTCGCATTGATAACGACCGTCGATGGCGTAATATTGTCCATATAGGTATTGGTGGCAGTGACTGGGGTGTACGCTTAGCCACTCAGGCCTTTGGTTATGCAGGTTCTTGGCGCCATATTCGTTTTGTATCTAATATTGATGGTCATGCCATTGAGGGTGGTCTCGCAGGTTTAGATCCTCACGATACGCTGGTCGTGGTTGCCACCAAGTCTTTCCGTACTGCAGAAACCATGGAAAATGCAGCTCGCGCTCGCGAATGGTTTAATTCTGCGGGTGTTAATGCCTGTAATAATATGATTGCCGTTACCGCCAACCCCGAAGCCGCCGAAGCTTGGGGTATTCCAAAACATAATATTTACCGTTTTTGGGATTGGGTTGGTGGTCGTTTTTCATTATGGTCTGCGGTTGGTGTGGCTGCTGGTTTAACTGTGGGCTCTAATGTCCTAGCTGGTTTGCATAGTGGTGCCCATGCCATAGATAGACATTTCTTAAATGCACCTTATGAAGAAAACGCCCCCATTCAATTAGCGCTAGCCGAAGTGGCTAATCGTAGCGTGCTAGGTTATGCCTCTCGTAACTTGGCTGTTTACGACTCTAGATTGAGTTATTTAATCCCTTATTTACAGCAATTAGAGATGGAATCTCTAGGTAAATCAGTGGATCATCTAGGTAGGGCCATCAAAGTACCGACAGGGCCTGTGGTCTGGGGCATGCCTGGCACTGATGCGCAACATACCTTCTTCCAATGGCTCCACCAAAGTAATGAGGGTGCTCCGGTTGATTTTATTGTTTGTAAAGAAGCCGATCATCAATGGCAAAATCACCATAAGCAGCTATTAGCTCATTGCCTAGCACAACGACAAGCTTTATTACATGGCAAATCGGTCGAAAAAGCAGAACGTGAAAACCTCGACAAGGGCATGGCGCAAGAAAAGGCGCAATTACTCGCCAAACACCGCCAACAACCCGGTGGTAGACCGTCTAATCTCATCGTGTTACCAAAGCTCAGCCCATTCTTCCTAGGTGCTCTGTTGGCCCTCTATGAGCATAAAGTCTTTGTAGAGGCTGTCATTTGGGGGTTAAACCCCTTTGACCAATGGGGTGTGGAGCTTGGTAAAGTGTTAGCTGACAATATCTACGCAACTTTAAACGGTGCTACTAAACAAGAAAGCGATTTAGACCGCTCCACCAGTTATTGGATCGATCAGTTTAAATCGTAATTAAATTTGGGTGGTGGCCTCAAACCGGCCCTGCCTAAATATCATTGCCAAAGACATCACGACTATAAACTTTATGTCGCACATCATCTAATTCAGTGCACATACGATTACTCACAATCACATCAACTTGCGACTTAAAATCATCTAAATCTAGAACAACATCGCAGCCATAAAAACTTGATTCCTGCAAAATCGGCTCATAAATAAGCACTCGCATCCCCTGTGCTCGCAAGTGTTTAATAACCCCTTGTACCGAAGACTCCCTAAAGTTATCAGAACCCACCTTCATAATGAGTCGATAAATGCCTACTGTTTGTGGCTGTCGCTCTAAAATATCCTCAGCAATAAAGGCCTGACGAGTACTATTAGAATCCACAATGGATTGAATGAGATTTTGCGGTACATCCTTGTAATTAGCTAACAACTGCTTGGTATCTT
>JAAZGT010000151.1 GCA_012511095.1 Alcaligenaceae bacterium | reverse complement strand
TCTTTATTAACCACGCGTACTACCGGTACGGGTGCCTCGGGAGAGATCCTATTAACCTCACCAAACCAATAACGATCTAACATCAAATCGCCAGCGACTAATATTTTTTTGTCGCGAATTTCCTCTAAAGGATAAGGGCGCATCACTACTTCCCCTCTAAACGTTTAGTTGAATAAGTTTCCCATTGGTTGCAGCCAGGACACTGCCAATAAAATGCTTGTGCCTGAAACCCACAAACCTGACACTCTCGCCTATCTAAACGTTGAGCATGTTTACTAATAATCTTATGTAAATAATTAACCTCTAGTATCTCATCTAGCGCCGATGTGCTTACTTGAGTTTTTGGTGCGTCTAAATTGATTTCTGACTCTAAAAATTTATCTAAACCTAATAAGGTTGGATTATTTTTTAAAGCTTGGGCTGCAAAACGACGCGCTGCCTCATCGTCGCGTTTGAGACGATAGTATTTTAATAAAATGACAAATAAGTCTAAAGAAAAATGCTGCTCAAAGTGCTGTGATAACACAGCTAAACCCTGCTCTAACTCATTAGCATTTTGATAGTTTTGCAATAACTTATCAGCCACCAGACTACTATAAGTTGGCGCATCACTTAAAATACTCTCCAACTGAAGTCGTTGGTTTTGTGGCTGACCCTGTTGGGCTGCAATTTCTGCACGTAACATTGCAATACGAGCCATGGAAGCTTCAGTTTGATCTTTAGGCTGGTTTTTTTGTAAGGCATTTTCGGCCTTATCAAGTTGCTTAATCGCTTCGTCTAAATTAACTGGCTTGGTCTGTAAAGCTTGCTCTGCCAACTCACAGTGATAATGTATCAACGCAGGTACTGACTCATTTAATAAGGCTTGAAGCTTTTGTACAGTTTCAATGGCTTTAGGCCAGTCATGCACTGACTCGTATATACGAATCAGATGACGCGTAGCCGGTATACCGTAAGTGTCACTACCGATAACTTTTTGAAAAGCCTCTTCGGAACGATCAAACATACCCGCTTTAAAAAAGTCTTGACCAATTTGGTAAAGCGCTTGTTCTTGATCTTTTTGCGGTAAATCAGCACGATTTAACAAACTTTGATGTACACGAATAGCACGCTCAATTTCACCGCGACGACGAAATAAATTACCGAGAGCAAAATGCAATTCAGTAGTTTCTGTATCTAGTTTAGCTACTTCAATAAAAGCATCAATTGCCTTATCGTGGTCTTCATTTAATAAAAAATTAAGACCCTTAAAATAAGAGTCGGGTAGCTGCCTTGTTTCAGACATCATCTGACCAAAGTCTACCCTAGCAGCAATCCACCCCAATGCAAAAACAATGGGGATTAGGATTAGCCACCACACCTCAAAATCTACACCTGACTCCATAATTAAGACTTACTTTGAGGTTGTAAGGCAATGAAAATATCAGGAGTACTAGCACCCTTAGAATCATGCTCTTCTTGAACTTTTTCGCGTACATTAGATGCTGCTTGACGATGTAAACCGGCAATCTCATCTTTAAGTTTGGCTTGTTTATACTTACCGCGGAAATAAGCTGGAGCCATTAATAAATAGGCGAAAATCGAACCAAATATAAATGCGATAAGAAGCGCAAGAACCAATGGCACGCCCTTGACACCATGCTCAGCAAAGAAGGTCACATCGACGGTGTGCGTATTATTTATTGCAAATAATAAAACAAGAACAAAAATGATTATGCGAATAATCCAAACCAAATATTTCATTGAGGTTACTCCGGAAATTTATTTATGGTCTATTGTAATAGTAATTAGAAAAAAATTTAAGTCCTAAGCCTTGTATGTTATTTAAAGCTTAGAATAATTTCTTATAGGTTTAGAAAAAATAAAAATAAAACCACACCCCGACTGAAACAACATTAAGCACAATAAAAAGCACTACGATGGCCATTACAATTTGCTTAGTCCACTTCGAGTTTTTCATCAACCACTCCCTATCTAAATGAAT
>JAAZGT010000018.1 GCA_012511095.1 Alcaligenaceae bacterium | reverse complement strand
TATAGTGCCGACGAAGAAAGCTTTTTACCGCGTAAATTAGGCGATGAGGGGGCTAGTAACGAGTATTATGTGGGTCTGACCCGTGTTAAAAAGCATCTACAGTTTTGGGATAGTTATTTTTAGACAAAAAAATGGCAAGGTTTTAATAAATACCTTGCCATTATCTTTTGTACTTAAGCGTATTAATTACTGCTCAGCAAAAGCTCGCTCAATCACGAAGTGACCAGGGGTTGAGGTATTACCCTCAATAAAGCCACGGTCCTCAACCATTTCTTTAAGCTCGCGTAGCATTTCTGGGCTACCGCAAATCATTACACGGTCTTCTTCAGGATTTAGTGGAGGTACACCTAAATCCTCAAACAACTTACCAGACTCAATATGGTGAGTAATGCGACCGCGGTTAACGAAGTCTTCACGGGTAACAGTTGGGTAGTACTTAAGTTGCTTACTAACCATTTCGCCTAGGTACTCATGCTCTTTTAGCTCTTTAGTGAATAAATCGTAATAAGCTAACTCAGCCACAGTACGTACACCGTGAACTAAAATTACCTCATCGTATTTTTCATAGGTCTCAGGGTCACGCGTAATGCTTAAGAATGGTGCTAAACCAGTACCAGTAGATAAAAGATATAAACGCTTACCAGGTAATAAGTAGTCTAGTACTAGGGTACCAGTCGGTTTACGACCGATAATAATGCTGTCGCCTACTTTGATGTGCTGTAAGCGAGAGGTAAGAGGGCCATCAGGTACCTTAATACTTAAGAACTCTAAATGATCTTCATAGTTTGCACTAGCTACACTATAAGCTCTTAAAAGTGGTTTACCATCAACAGGTAAGCCAATCATAATGAAATGGCCGTTTTTAAAACGTAATGCCTCATCACGTGTGGTGGTGAAGCTAAATAGGGTGTCGGTCCAATGGTGGACACTAAGTACTTTGCCTTCTAGAAAAGCTGACATATTATGATTTCCGTTAGAGTGGAGATTTTTTCTTATAACGCTTAGCAATTAAACAGCGTAGTTTAACTGTGTAGCGAATCTCAGATTTAAATAAATTTTAGAAGTTATATTTATAGTAGATAGTAGTTATCTATAATACAAAATAAGTCAAATTAATGACTTGATTTTAAATCATTTAAACGAGGTAGTAAACGATGGCCCGCTTCTCACGCTTTTTTAAAGGCGCTTTATGCAGTCTTTTAATTTTAGGTAGCAATGCTGTAGTCGCCAAAGATGTAATTAAAGTTGGTGAAATTAACAGCTATAAAACCATTCCTTCTTTTTTAGAGCCCTATAAAAAGGGTATTGAGCTCGCAGTTGATGAGGTCAATGAAGCAGGTGGCTTATTGGGTGGTAAGAAATTAGAAATTATCATCCGTGACGATGGAGGTAACCCAGGTGCTGCAGTGCGTGAAGCGCAGAACCTATTAAGACGTGACAAGGTGGATATGTTAGCGGGTAGTTTCTTGTCGCATATTGCTTTAGCCATTAGTGATTTTGCGCGTGAGCGTAAAGTCTTTTTCCTAGCGGGTGAACCCTTAACTGACAAAATGACATGGGGCGATGGTAATCGCTACACCTTCCGTTTACGTGACTCTACCTACATGAAAACTCGTATGTTAGTACCAGCGGCTTTAGAGTTTAAGAAAAAGCGTTGGGCTTTAATTTACCCTAACTACGAGTATGGTCAATCAGCCATTGAGACCTTCAAAACTGAAATGCGTAAGCACCAACCAGATATTGAGTTTGTACTTGAGCAAGCCGTGCCACTCAATAAAATTGACGCAGGTAGTGTGGTACAAGCCTTAGCAGATTCAGGTGCGGAAGCGATGTTTAACGTACTCTTTAGTACTGACTTAACCAAATTTGTGCGTGCAGGCCAAACTCGTAAGGTCTTTGATAACTTACCAACAGTGAGTATGTTAAGTGGTGAGCCGGAGTACTTAGATACGCTAGGTGAGGATACGCCAGTAGGTTGGTTTGTGACTGGTTACCCATGGTATGCCATTGATACACCAGAGCACGATGCCTTCTTAAACGCTTATCAAGAGCGTTTTGATGACTATCCGCGTTTAGGCTCTATTGTGGGCTATATGATGGTTCAATCTTTAGCCGCTGGTATTGAACGAGCTGGTTCTACTGATACGGAGGATCTAATTAAGGGTTTTAGAGGCCTTGAGCATATGTCGCCTTTAGGTCCTATTTATTACCGCCCTCAAGACCATCAATCCACAATGGGTGCTTATGTAGGTACCCTAGATATTAAAGATGGTCAGGGCATTATGACTAATATCCAATATGTCGATGGTGCGGATGTGCAACCTACCGATGAGGAAGTTGCAACCTTACGACCCGCTAAGG
>JAAZGT010000150.1 GCA_012511095.1 Alcaligenaceae bacterium | reverse complement strand
TGTATGAATTATTAGTAAAAAATACAGAATTACCAATAGAAGAAAACCCTATTAGAATCGTAATCCCTTTGTTTAAAGGCTTAGGGGAGAGTTGATGTTTTTCGTTTGAATTTTAAAGTGTGAATAAACTGTCTAAACAGCTATTTTTGGGTTGAAAGTCTTGATAATTAAGTGTTCATCCAGACATAATATTATTTGATGAGATATTTTTATGAGAGATTAGTATGCAAGCGTATTCCGTTCTGGACTTCTCAACCATTATTGAGGGCGAGGGTGCATCTGAAGCTTTGGCTAAATCACTGCTCTTAGCACAAGCAGCCGAAAAAGCTGGTTATCATCGTTTCTGGATGGCCGAGCACCACAATTTTCCTGCCATTGCTAGTTCTGCTACAGCTGTCGCTTTAGCACATATTGGGGCGGGTACTAAGACTATCCGTATCGGTGCGGGTGGGGTGATGTTACCTAACCATTCGCCATTAGTTATTGCTGAGCAATATGGCACTTTGGATGCACTTTATCCTGGCCGTATCGATTTGGGCTTGGGTAGAGCACCAGGTACAGATCAGGCAACGGCACGCGCTATGCGTCGTGATCCTATGGCAGCCGCAGAGTCATTTCCTCAAGATATTCAAGAACTACAAATGTACTTAGGTGAGCCGAGACAAGGGCAACAAGTGCATGCTTATCCTGGGCAAAACTCAGCGGTGCAAACATGGGTTTTGGGTTCTAGTCTTTATGGGGCTCAGCTAGCAGCTTATTTGGGTATGCCTTATTCCTTTGCATCGCATTTTGCGCCTAATATGTTGCACGATGCCTTTAGGGTGTATAGGGATCAATTCCAAGCTTCTAACTATTGCAAAAAACCTTATGCCATGCCTGCGGTTAATATGGTGGTGGCAGAAACCGATGATGAGGCGCGTTACTGGTTTAGTTCGCATCAACAAAGTGTGCTTGCCTTATTCCGTAAACGTAGTCAAAAATTACAAGCACCTATTAAGGATTATTTTGAATCCCTTAGTGGGGCTGAGAAAAATGCTGTAGGTGGGCATTTGCTGTATTCATTTGTGGGTTCAGAAAAGACGGTAGC
The DNA here is from genome assembly GCA_012511095.1 of Alcaligenaceae bacterium. Classification (GTDB taxonomy): domain Bacteria; phylum Pseudomonadota; class Gammaproteobacteria; order Burkholderiales; family Burkholderiaceae_B; genus Oligella. Next base: position 7,794 of record JAAZGT010000150.1, on the reverse strand, counting down.
TTTTCAGTTAGAGCAGTTTTTAGCAAAAGTACCGACCGATGAATTAATGGTGCACGCAAGGCTTTTTGAACTAGATGCACGTATTGAATCTTTAGAACGTAGTGCTAAAGTATTAGAACAGTTTGTAACTCAGTAAATGCTTTTAAAAGCCGTTGTGTTCATGAGTAAGTGCTGATATATACGGGGGCTGTAAGCCCTCAAAGAAGACTAAGCTTAAGTTTTTTATAGCTTTTTAGTAAAAACGGTGAAAAAATACCCCTTTAAGTTTTTGCTGATATGGCTTATAATGTTTCCCTTTGGTTTTGTCAAATCAAGTCGCAATTTTTTTACAATTTTTTAGAATAAAGTAAATATGGGAACAAAAGTGCTTTTTGTGAGTATGGGTGGTCTTTGTCGCGCGCCGGGTGCAGCCGGTGTTTTACGCCATATGCTACAGGAAGCGGATTTGTCTGAAACGATCACCGTAGATTCGGTGGCAACGCATAATTACCACTTGGGTGAGGCACCCGATGGTCGCGTGCAGTTTGTCTGCCGTCGCCGTGGTTATGATGTGAGTGAGATGCGTGTGCGTCAAATCACACTTGAGGATTTTCGTGACTATGACATTATCTTAGCGATGGATTGGGAAAATCTTTCCTATATGCAGCAGATATGTCCACGTCCTTTGCATCATAAGTTGATGCTTTTAATGCGTTTTGCCAACGACTACGAAGAGGCTACAGTGCCCGATCCTTTTTACGGTGGTCTGGATAGTTTCTACAAAATGCTTGATTACTTAGAAGACGCCTGTCAGGGTGTTTTTGAGGTAGTTAGTCGCCGCACCAAGCCGTCTCAAGTGGCTTAGTCACCTTATTAGGCATGCGCAATCTTGCGTGTGCCTAATCACATCATTTTTTCTTTGGTGTTTCCACCACATTTCCTTCTAATATTAATTACGAATTAAGTAATACCCTAGCAATTTACTATGGTATTTGTTATACTTGAGTAAATCACTCGGGTATGATTGCTTCTTAGGTTGTTATTAAGTAGTAATTAAGTCAAAATTTTTTTGCCCCTATACTTGAGTAAATTAGTAGGATTTAGTTTAGGAGCAATTTTATGCGCTTAACAACAAAAGGTCGTTTCGCCGTTACCGCTATGATTGACTTAGGTCTACGTTATCATAGTGGTCCGGTGACATTAGCGACCATTAGTGAGCGACAAAATATCTCTTTATCCTATCTTGAGCAATTGTTCGGTAGGTTACGTCGCCACGAGTTAGTGGAAAGTGTACGTGGACCAGGCGGTGGCTATTTATTAGCCCGTTATGCCAGAGATATTAGTGTCGCAGATATTATTTTTGCGGTCGATGAGCCGGTTGATACCACAGCCTGTGGTAGCAAGAAAATTTGCGATACAGGCAAAGATGGTGCGACATCGGGTCATTGCATGACGCATGAGTTGTGGACTGATTTAAATCGTCACGTCGTTGATTTCTTAGACGCCGTGTCACTCCAAGACTTAGTCGATAAACAACGTATGCGTCAATTGAATCATCAAAACAAATCAGCAAATCACTCAGAAGTGGTGATGCGCGAGCAGACAAATGGCATCATGTCAGGTGCTGTTTGATACAGGAGTTAGTAATGTCAGTAAATTTACCTATCTATTTTGACTACTCTTCTACCACCCCGGTTGATCCGCGTGTTGTAGATGCCATGGTGCCTTGGTTATACGAAAAGTTCGGTAATCCAGCATCACGTAGTCATTCATTCGGCTGGGACGCCGAGGAAGCCGTTGAGCAAGCACGTCAGCATGTGGCTGATTTAATCGGAGCGGATTCCCGTGAGATTATTTGGACCTCTGGTGCTACCGAGTCAAATAACCTCGCGATTAAAGGTATTGCTGAATTCTATCAGTCACGCGGTAAACATTTAATTACTATTAAGACTGAACACAAAGCGGTATTAGACCCAATGCGTGAATTAGAGCGTGAGGGTTTTGAGGTTACTTATCTCGACGTTAATGACAAAGGCTTAATCGATATGGAAGAGCTTAAAGCCGCCATTCGTCCAGATACGATTTTAGTGTCTGCTATGTGGGTCAACAACGAGATCGGTGTGATTCATGACATCGAAGCGATTGGTGAGCTTTGTCGTGCTAATAAAGTTGTGTTTCACGTTGATGCAGCACAAGCAGCAGGTAAGGTAGAGATCGATTTAAACAAGGTTAAAGTAGACCTGTTATCTCTATCGGGTCACAAAGCTTACGGTCCTAAGGGTATTGGTGCTTTATATGTACGTCGTAAGCCACGTATTCGCCTAGAAGCACAAATGCACGGTGGCGGCCATGAGCGTGGTTTCCGTTCAGGTACCTTAGCGACTCACCAAATTGTTGGTATGGGTGAGGCTTTCCGTATCCTTAAAGAGGAAATGGCCACCGAAAATGAGCGTATTCGCGCTTTACGTGACCGTTTACTCAAAGGTCTCTCAGAAATCGAAGAGGTATATATCAACGGTGATATGGAGCATCGCATCGGTGCGAACCTAAATATGAGCTTTAACTACGTTGAGGGTGAGTCTTTAATGATGGCGATTAGTGATTTAGCCGTATCAAGTGGTTCAGCCTGTACTTCAGCCAGTTTAGAGCCTTCTTATGTGTTACGTGCACTAGGTCGCGATGATGAGTTAGCACATAGCTCGATTCGTTTTACCTTAGGTCGTTTTAATACCGAAGAAGAAGTAGATTACGCGATTAAAGTAATTAAAGAGCAAGTGGCTAAACTACGTGATATGTCGCCACTTTGGGATATGCACAAAGAAGGTATTGATGTAAGCGCCATCGAATGGACAGCGCATTAATCAATACACTACAAGTAATTTATTATAAGGAGTAAGGTCATGGCATATAGCGATAAAGTTTTAGACCATTATGAGAATCCGCGTAACGTCGGTAACTTCGACAAAGATGAAGCTGGCGTTGGTACCGGTATGGTTGGTGCGCCAGCCTGTGGTGACGTGATGAGATTACAAATTAAAGTGAGCGATGCAGGTGTTATTGAAGATGCTCGTTTTAAAACCTATGGCTGCGGTTCAGCAATTGCCTCAAGCTCATTAATTACTGAGTGGGTAAAAGGTAAAACGCTTGACGAGGCACTAGAAATTAAAAACGCGCATATTGCTGAGGAATTAGCGCTTCCACCTGTTAAAATTCACTGTTCAATCTTAGCTGAAGATGCGATTAAAGCAGCAGTTAAAGATTACAAAGAAAAAAATAGCTAATTCATATTCAAAATTAGCTAATATGTTCCGGCGCTGGCTAAGCCGCGCCGGACCAATGTACTTATAAATATTGATTTATTTGGTATTTAAAATTAGTGAGTTAGGTTATGGCAATCACATTGACAGAAAAAGCAGCACAACATATTCAAAACTACCTCGATAAACGTGGTAGTGGTTTGGGTCTGCGTCTTGGTGTGCGTACCACAGGTTGTTCCGGAATGGCATACAAGCTGGAGTATGTGGATGTGCCTGAGCAAGATGACCAGGTCTATGAGAGTCACAATATTAAGATTTTTGTAGACCCAAAAAGCTTAGTTTATATTGATGGTACACACCTTGATTATGTTCGCGAAGGTCTTAATGAGGGGTTCAAGTTTACTAACCCTAACGAAAAAGCGAGCTGTGGATGCGGTGAGTCATTTACGGTGTAATCGCCACATCTTAGTTATTAGGATATAGCGTGAACCAAGATTATTTTGAATTGTTTGAGTTGCCTGCTCAATTCGCTGTTGATACTAGCGAATTAGAGCAGCTTTGGCGTTCTAAATCAGCCCAGGTGCATCCCGATCGATTTGCGACAGCATCGGATGTCGAAAAGCGTGTAGCGATGCAATGGGCAAGCCTGATTAATGAGGCTTATCAGGTACTAAAAAGCCCTCTTAAACGCGCCACTTATTTATGTGAGCAGCAGGGTATAGATATTGGTGCCGAAAGCAATACCTCTATGCCCCCAGAGTTTTTATTTAAACAAATGGAATGGCGTGAGGAATTAGAGTCAGCCGCTGGCAATCAAGAGGCCTTAGGGCAATTGTTGCAGCAGGTCGAAACCGAAGAGCTGGCACTAAATGATGCAGTTGCTGAGTTAATTGATCAGCAAAAAAACTGGCCTGAAGCCACTGAGAAGCTACGCCAGTGGATGTTTATTGATAAGTTCCGTAGCGAAATTAAAGAGCAGCTAAACTAGCTCAGACAAAAAAATTAAAAAAGAAAATTATTTATGGCACTTTTACAGATTTCTGAACCCGGCGCATCGCCAATGCCTCACCAGCGTCGACTGGCAGTAGGTATTGACTTAGGTACCACAAACTCCTTAGTCGCCTCGGTTCGTAGTAGCGTCGCTGAGATTTTGACAGATGAAAAGGGCAGGAAAAGTATGCCCTCAGCCGTACGTTATCTTAAAAATGGCGATGTGCAAATTGGCCATGCCGTTGTTCAATCCAAAAGTCGTGATACGCAAAATACCTTCTTCTCTATTAAGCGCTTAATGGGTCGTAGTTACGATGAGGCCAAAGACATGGGCCTACCGTATGAGCTGATTGAGGGTGAGGGTACTGTACGTTTTAAAACCTTACATGGCGATTTAAGTCCGGTAGAGGTATCGGCACAGATCTTAGCTAAATTACGTCAATTAGCCGAAGACTCACTAGGCGATGATTTAGTGGGTGCGGTGATTACGGTCCCAGCTTATTTTGATGATGCGCAACGTCAAGCAACCCGTGATGCAGCGCGTTTGGCTGGTTTAGATGTGTTGCGTTTATTAAATGAACCAACCGCAGCCGCTGTGGCCTATGGTCTCGATAACGCCGCCGAAGGTGTTTATGCGATCTATGACCTAGGTGGTGGTACCTTTGATATTTCAATCCTCAATTTAACCAAGGGTGTGTTTGAGGTCTTATCAACGGGTGGTAATACACAATTAGGTGGTGATGACTTTGATGATCTGATTGTTAAGGATATCTTAAAGCATCACGATACCGAGGGTTTGACCCATGCCGATTGGCGCTTATTAAAGAGCCACGCCCGTAAAATGCGTGAGCGTTTAACCAAGCAAAATAAGGCTTATTTTAAAGTAAGTTTGTCTAATGGTCTTAATTTAGATCTTAATTATCCACGCTCACATTTTGAAAATATCGCTCGTAAGTTAGTTGAGGAAACCTTAGATTGCGTTAAACAGGCCTTACGTGATGCCGATTTAAAAGCCTCTGATGTACAAGGGGTGGTGATGGTCGGTGGTTCAACTCGCATGCCTATTGTCCGCGAGATGGTTGGTGAGTTATTTAATAAAGAGCCTTTGGTCGATATTGATCCCGATCAGGTGGTTGCTATTGGTGCCGCTTTACAGGCCAACAAATTAGCGGGTAACCCGTCACCTGGTGAGGATTGGTTATTACTTGATGTGACACCACTTTCCCTTGGCTTAGAGACCATGGGTGGTCTAGTCGAAAAGGTTATTCCACGTAATAGCACCATTCCAGTAGCGCGTGCTCAGGAGTTTACGACCTATAAAGATGGTCAAACGGCCATGAGTTTTCACGTGGTGCAGGGTGAGCGCGAGCTGGTTGATGAATGTCGTTCATTAGCACGTTTTGAGTTGCGCGGTATTCCACCTATGGTTGCAGGTGCAGCACGTATTCGTGTGACCTTCCAAGTTGATGCCGATGGCTTATTAAGTGTTTCTGCTCGTGAAAAAACCTCTAATGTCGAAGCGCATATTACAGTAAAACCATCTTATGGTCTATCAGACGAAGAGGTGACACGTATGCTTAGCGAGGGCATGCAGTCAGCCGAAGAAGATGCCAAACAGCGTACCTTACGTGAGCAACAGGTTAATGGTGGTCGTTTAATCGAATCGATTGTGTCAGCCTTAGCTGAAGATGCTGATTTATTAAATGACGACGAGGAATCCAAAATTCGTGCCGAGGTGGAGCGACTACGTGAATTAGTTGCTGGTGATCAAGCCGAAGAGATTCGTGGTCAAATTCAACGTTTGAGTCAAGTCACTGATGACTTTGCTGCCAGACGTATGGACCGTAGTATTCGTCGTGCACTTTCTGGTAAGAAAGTCGAAGAGTTATAATTTAGGAGTTTATAAAAGATGCGTAAAGTTACCGTATTACCTCACGAGGAAATCTGTCCCGAGGGTAAAGTAATTGAAAATGTTCCATCCGACGTTAGTCTTTGTCAGATTCTTTTAGACAATGGTATTTCAATTGATCACGCATGCGAAATGGTGTGTGCTTGCACTACCTGTCACGTTATTGTAAAAGAGGGTTTTGATTCGCTTGAAGAAGCCACAGAAGATGAAGAGGATATGTTAGATAAGGCATGGGGTTTGACTTTTGAATCGCGTCTTTCTTGTCAAACCTATGTGACTGATGAAGATCTCGTGATTGAAATCCCTAAATACACCATTAATCACGCTAAAGAAAATCACTAATTATTGCAATAACAATTTTAAGGGTCCAAGCAGATGATGGCAAAACATAGTAAAAAGCTTAGTCGATTTATTTCTCTTAGTTTAATTTCTTTGTTGATTAGTACCCCTGCTTGGGCTCAGTCCTTTATCGAAAGGCAATTAAATCGCCCAGTACCAGGTGGTATTGCGGTGGTGGCATTACAAGATCGTGGTGTGAGCCCGCAAGTGACTTATGAGGGTCGCTCGGTAATGGTTATACCCAATAATGAATCTGGTGGTTATTTAGCCATTGTGGGTATTGCTCAAAAAAGTAATCCAGGCACCCATACTCTACAAGTCAATTATGGTGGCCGCAACGAGTCACTTAGCTTTAATGTAGGTTCAAAAAAATACCGCGAACAACACATTAAATTAAGTAGCAATCGTCACGTTAATCCTTCTCAACAAGACTTAGACCGCTACAGTCGTGAGGCTGCCGAGCAACGCGAAGCCTATAAAACTTTTCGCCCAGTGGTGCCCAGTAATGTGGTCTTAGATCGCCCAGTCGAGGGTGGTCGTTATTCCAGTCCTTTTGGTTTACGCCGTTTCTTTAATGGCCAAGAGCGCAATCCTCATGCTGGCTTAGATATTGCCGTACCACAAGGTACGCCTGTTAAAGCTTCTGCTGATGGTGTCATTACCATTACCGGTGATTACTTCTTTAACGGCAAGACTGTCTTTGTAGACCATGGTCAAGGTCTGATCTCGATGTATTGTCATTTATCAGAAATTGATGTGGTTAAGGGTCAAACCGTGCGTCGTGGCGAAGTGGTGGGCAAGGTCGGTAGTACTGGTCGCTCCACGGGGCCACATCTGCATTGGACCGTTAGTCTTAATAATCAGCGGGTCGACCCAGCAATTTTTATAGGTACTTTTGAACCTTAATATATTTCTTCTGTATAAACTTCATTGCGCCTCTATAATTAGAGGCGTTATTTTTTATTAAACTATTTTGATGGTTCTCTGACACATGAAAAAGCAGATTAAACAGATTCCTCCTTTATCGACTTTAATGATTGAACCTTTGGTGCGTGCCACCTTATTAGAGGACTTGGGTCGAGCGGGTGATATTACCAGTGATGCCATTATTCCTAGTGATGTGCAATCGGAACTCTATTTAGTGGCGCGTGAAGCGGGGGTCTTAGCCGGTTTGGATTTAGCGCGTTTAGCTTTTACATTGGTCGATAGTGAGATTCACTTTGAGGCCTTATTAAAAGACGGGGCGCGTTTAGAAAAAGGTAGTCGTATTGCACGCATTAGTGGTTCGGCGCGTGCCATTTTAACAGCTGAGCGTACGGC
>JAAZGT010000149.1 GCA_012511095.1 Alcaligenaceae bacterium | reverse complement strand
GGTTTTATGATTGTGCACGATGCTAAAAGCAATAAAACCGTTGCCCTAGATTTCCGTGAAAAAGCCCCTGCTGCAGCCACTGAAACCATGTATCAAGACGACAATGGGGAAATTATTCCACGTAAATCGTGGTATACCCACCAAGCCATTGGCGTACCAGGCACTGTCGCAGGTCTTACTAAGGCACTTGAGCAATGGGGTTCACTGCCTTTAGCTGAGGTCATGCAACCGGCGATTGAACTAGCAGAACAGGGCTATGAGGTTAGCCCAACCATGGCTAAATTACTGCAAGTGGAAAAAGATAACTTGGGCAAATGGCCTGCCACCAAAGCCATTTTCTTTAATGGTGATGAGCCTTTAGCCACTGGCGACAAACTCGTTCAAAAAAACTTAGCTGAAAGCTTAAAACTGATTGCCCAAGATGGCGCAGATGCTTTTTATAAAGGTGCAATCGCTGATGAAATCGTTCGCGACCAAGAGGCGCATGACGGTCTAATCACCAAAGAGGACTTAGCCAATTATGAAGCCATCGAGCGCGAAGTCATACGCGGTGATTACCGTGGTTATGAGATTGTTTCCATGCCCCCACCGAGCTCTGGCGGTATTCACATTGTACAAATTCTCAATGCCCTTGAGCATCTACCAATTAAAGAGTCCGGTGTTAACAGTGCCAAAACCATTAGCCTGATTGCCGAAACGATGAAACGCGCCTATGCAGACCGCTCCGAATACTTAGGCGACAGTGATTTTGTGGATGTACCGATGCAGCAATTGACTAGCAAAGACTATGCTAAACAGATTGCCGATACTGTCCTCGAGGGCAATATCACCCCTGCTCAAGAAATCAAACCAGGCGATTTAACACCTTATGAAAGCGATCAGACCACACACTACTCAGTGGTCGACAAAGAGGGTAATGCCGTTGCGGTTACCTATACGTTAAACCTAAACTTTGGTAGCGGTATTGTGGCAGGCGAAACCGGTATTCTTATGAATAACGAAATGGATGACTTCTCTTCCAAACCGGGTGTGCCAAATGCCTTTGGTCTCATTGGTGGTAAAGCCAATGCGATTGAGCCTAATAAACGCCCACTGTCTTCAATGTCGCCAACGATGGTGTTAAAAGATGGCAAACCTTGGTTAGTAACGGGTAGCCCAGGTGGCGCGCGTATTATCACCACGGTATTGCAGCAAATTATCAATGCCGTCGATTTCGGTATGAATCCTGCAGCCGCTACCAACACGCCCCGCTTCCATCACCAATGGTTACCGGATGAGTTACGTCTTGAGCTAGGTTTTAGCCCAGATACCGTTCAATTACTCGAAGACGCAGGCTATAAGGTGAGCGTCAAAGCCAGTATGGGCCGTACCCAAACCATTCAAATCATCGATGGCAAGATGTACGGTTACTCTGATCCACGCAACCCAGATGGAGCAGCAATAGGTTATTAATTTGATTTGATTTTAATATTTGGAAATGGCTATGTTTCTGTGAGGATCATAGCCATTTTACTGTCTGCATGCTAAGGGAGGGTTTAGATTAATGCCGGATAATGCTTCTTAATCGTTGTTCGCAGTAACGTGAAAAAATCACTCACCGAATCAATGAATATCTCGGGTGAAAACTGTGTTTCAAAAGCGCT
>JAAZGT010000148.1 GCA_012511095.1 Alcaligenaceae bacterium | reverse complement strand
TTGCACTTGCAGAGTCGGCGACAGAAGAGTTTGCTATTCAATCTCTTTTGCAAAGTGAGCCACCATGTGCCATCGATACTTATAAAACGATGAATATATTTCCTATCTATTACGATAAAGAGAAGATAGGCATTATTACTTTTTTTAGCCATGAATCTACTAAACTTGATATAGCTAAGAAAAATTTAATAGAGTCGCTTAGTAATCAATTAGGTATTGCCATAGGTGGAGTGCGTCTTTTAGAAAGGACTAGTAGATTAGCTGTATTGGAAGAGCGTAATCTTTTGGCTCAAGGGCTTCACGATTCAATTGCTCAAGCTTTAAACTTTCTTAATTTGCAAGTGCAAATGCTTGAAAAAGCTTTCCATACCGATAACAAAGCCGCGGTTAGTGAAAACCTAGCTTTTATTAAAGATGGTATTAAGGAAAGTTATGATAATGTACGCGAGTTACTTTTAAACTTTAGAACACCTTTACGTTTAGAGTCTTTTTCTCATAATTTAGAAGAGTTGATTGAACGCTTTAAGCAACAGACCTCGATTGAGGTAACAGCAATGGTAGATGCAAGCAATATTAATCTTTCTGATAAAGAGAAATTAGAAATTGTGTTAATTATTCAAGAAGCTCTTTCTAATATTCGTAAACATGCCAAGGCTACTAAAGTTTCACTACAAATATATAACGATGGAAATAATAATGTTATTAAAGTGATTGATAATGGCATTGGTTTTAAAAAAGAGTTGCTACGCGATAAGTCTGTTGAGCATGTAGGTCATTTAATCATGAGTGAGCGAGCACAAAAAATCGGTGGCCAGTTAAGCATTCACTCGCAACTTGGTGAAGGTACAGAGCTTCATTTAATGATTCCAACAAAACCTTAGGGTTAGATTTATGAGTGACATACAAAAGATTAAGATATTAATTATTGATGATCACACCCTTTTTAGGAGTGGTTTAAAGTCTTTGATTCAGCGTGAAGCGGAGTCTAAATACGAGGTGGTAGCCGAAGCCGCTGATGGTTTAGAGGGCATTAAGCAGATGAGTAAGCATAATCCCGACATTATTTTGCTTGATCTTTCAATGCCAGTGATGAATGGCAAAGAGACTTTACAGCAGATAATGAATATTAACCCAGAGCAAATGGTGCTTATGCTTACTGTTTCCGAGGATGCAGCCGATTTAACAGAGTGTATGCAGTTAGGTGCTAGTGGTTTTTTACTTAAAAATATTGAAGCTGATTTTTTATTAACATCTATCGATAGAGCATTAAAGGGTGATACTGTGTTCTCACCAGAGATGACCCAAAAGCTACTTAATCAATTAATTTCTAAAACTACTACGAACAAACGAGATGAAATAGAGGCAGAGGAGCTTGACTCTACCAAGGCTAAAGTGGCTGAATTAACTACTCGAGAGCGCGAAATTTTAGCTTATGTGGCTGCTGGTGAAAGCAATAAGCAGATCGCTAGGTGCCTTGATGTTGCAGAAAATACGGTTAAGGTCCATGTGCAAAATATTTTAAAAAAATTAGAGGTTAATAGTCGCGTTCAAGCCGCAGTTATCGCCGTACAATTTAATATTCAAGCCGATAATTAGAGACTAAGCTGAAGCAGGGTCATACGCCCTGCAACTTAACAAAGTGTATCTCGTTGAATGTTTACACCAAAGCAAAAACCGCGCTGGCGTTAAATACGTTTTTATCGTCAATGCTTATTTCACATTGAGCAAAAACTAAACGACGACCGGCCCGATTAATCACGACGCGAGCCTCAACCCAATCACCCTCACGTCCAACGGCTAAAAACTCGCTATTTAAACTCACCGTCACAAAAGATATCGGTGTATCATAATGAGCAATAATGGCATCACTCAAGGCATTATCTGCTAAGGTCATAAAAACCCCACCATGAGCAAAGCGCGCTTTATTGAGGTGCTCATGACGTAGACGTATGGCTAAGACCTCGTGTTTGCCATTGGCATCAAGTTTTTGATAATAGGGACCCGTTAAATCAGAAAAAGGGCTGTCACGGTTTAATAAAGTAAAGCCCTCGGGGATAATATTTTCACTCATCGTTAAATTCTTCAAATTAATAGCTTATAGCTAATGATACTCATTTTACATGATAAATAAGGTAGTTGACTCACTAGAACAGGCCGTAGCTGGCATTTTTGATGGTGCCACCGTTTTAATTGGCGGCTTTGGTGGGGCTGGGCACCCTACCGATTTAATCCATGCCTTAATTGATCAAGGCGCTCGTGAGCTAACCGTCGTTAATAATAATGCAGGCAACCATGAGACCGGCTTAGCTGCCTTACTTAAGGCGGGGCGCGTACGTAAAATTATTTGCTCTTATCCAAGAGCTGCCTACGGTCATGTCTTTGCTGAGCTCTATGGAGCTGGCAAAATCGAGCTTGAGTGCGTACCTCAAGGTACCATTGCTGAGCGTCTTCATGCTGGGGCTGCTGGTTTGGGAGGCTTTTACACTCCAACCTCCTATGGTACTGAGTTAGCTAAAGACAAAGAGACTCGTGAAATTGATGGCATCAATTATGTCTTTGAAAAACCCCTTAAAGGTGATTTTGCATTAATTATGGCGGAAAAAGGCGATTGCTGGGGTAATTTAATTTATCGAAAAGCAGCCCGTAACTTTAATCCCATTATGTGTCAAGCAGCGGCTGTATCTATTGTGCAAGTGAAAGAGGTGGTTGAGCTAGGCGCCTTAGACCCAGAGCATATTGTTACTCCCAGCATTTTTGTTAATCGCCTAATTGAGATTGCTAATCCAACACATTCAGAATGAATTATCCATATTTTTTTATTTTTTGTTGTGCTATGGACATAATTAACTCGTAGCTAAGTTATTATTATCATTCGTTTTTTTTCAATATACGTAGTAAATTTTCATGAGTAAGTTATTCAATAATAAGTTATTGGCAGTTATATTAAGTGTTGTTTTGGGCTTATTGTTTTTCAATTTAGTTAACCCAACAGCTCATACACACGCATCAGAGCAAAGCATATCGTTCTCCTCTACTAGGTAGTATTGCTATTGATTGATGCTGTGACAATGTCCTAAGGTAACTCAACCTTCACACACAAAGGAATTCTTTTTATTATGAGTAAACATAGCTTACCCACCTTAGCCGTTACCTTAGGTGATGTTGCTGGTATCGGTCCTGAAGTCACCGCAAAAATGTTATTAAAACACGCTTATTTGCGCGATAAAGCGCGTTTTGTGGTGATTGGTGATGTTACCTCATTAAAAAAAGCCGCTAAGCAAATTGGTTTTGAAGAATCCTTAGTGCTTGAGGTTCAAAGCCCTGCAGAAATTTGTAATGCACCAGGTACCATTGAGGTGATCCAAGTGGGGCCATGCTTAGGCGATGTGCCATTAGCAGGGGTAGATGTTCGGGCCGGTGCTAGTGCCGCAGAATTTGTTATGAAAGCCTGTGCCTTAGCTCGTGCGGGCGAGGTTGACGGCATTGTTACAGCACCGCTTAACAAAGAGGCGATGCATTTAGGTGGTCATCATTGGCCTGGCCATACCGAGCTTTTAGCTCATGAGTTTGGGGTCAAAAATTACTCTCTCGTGCTCTCTAGTGGTGATTTATTTGTTTTTCATGCGACCACACATGTATCAATGAAGCAAGCCATTGAGGATTGTTCCCCCGCGCGCTTTGATGATATTTTTAATCTAGTTCAGGCCTTTTCTAAGGCCCTAGGCCGTGGTGATGAGGCCATTGCTGTCGCGGGTCTCAATCCCCATGCTGGTGAAAATGACCTTTTTGGCACCGAAGAAAGCGAAATTATTACACCTGCAATTGAGCGAGCTAAATCGCGTGGTATTAACATTCATGGCCCTATTCCGGGTGATGTGATTTGGCCCCAAGCCGTGCGCGATAATCGTTGGCGCTTTTTGGTGATGTGCTATCACGACCAAGGTCATGCTCCATTTAAGGCGGTTTATGGCGATCAAGGGGTTAATATCACTGTGGGCTTACCCGTGGTGCGTGTTTCGGTGGACCATGGTACGGCTTTTGATATTGCCGGCAAAAATATCGCTCGTGAAGATAGTTTGATTATGGCGGCAGAGCGTGCTGCTGAATTATCGCTAGGCTGGGCAGGTATTTGGGAAGCTGCCCGCCAAGGCGTTTAAACAGCTTATTTGGGCATAGGTCGCACCGTTAGAATTTGTTCGCTACGTCCAAAAGGCCCTTTTTCATCATATAAAATAGCGGTGGTTAGACCAACACCGTCGCTACCATATTGTTGACGGGTATTGAGACCTAACCATTTGCCTTTAGGTAGGCGATACAAATGAATTTGTAGGTCAAGGTTGGGGAACATATGGGTAAAGGGGTGATTTTGAGCGACCGCCACGCCGTTATTGGTATCAACCATGCCCAGTAACTTCACAAAAGGGCTTGTTTCAATACCCTCTACCATTTCGAGATCGTTGCTAAGCCACACTTGTGCATTACCATTAGCGCGGTTGTGGTTTGTACGGATGTGGTTTGATATCGACTTAATATAACCACCACCCCAGATATCAGCGATTTCAGACCAAGATTTCATATCATCGAGCGCGGTGATGGGCTCGTCTTTAATGCAAGCTACTGCGCTGGTATCACTTTTGACCATGCGCCAAGCACGAGCAACAATGACATCTTTGCCCTCACAGCTAAGGGTGGATTCGATTAACTCAATGGTCTTGCCGGGGCGAATATTACGTGTCGTAATAGTGAAATCTTTAAAAGGAATGAGACCCATAATATCGTAACTAATACGGCCATAAACCATATCATCACGTGGTTCAAACAACTCTAATTCATAACTCATTAGACCTGAAGCAGGAGCCATATGCTGTTCGTGAGCATTCCACGCGCCTTGGCAGTGAATATTTGGTTGATACTCTGCGACTACCGTGCCATCGTCTAGGGTTGCTCTAGAAAGCAATGTGTAATAAGAACTCATAGTAATAGGTGATTAAAAAAATTAATAACTTAGAAAAAAGCGATAAAGTAAGTTGTCATTAGCATAGGATACTTCCCTTAAATTTTGAATTAGCACTAATGCTAGGTAACGTAACGTTAACTTAAAGCGATTTAGCATTTGCGTTACACTGTAAAAGACTCATTAACGGAGATAAAGGGGTCTTATTATGGAAATCGCTTTAAACGCTTATTACACGATGATTTTGGCGACCTTGGTGTTGTTATTAGGTCGTTTTTTGACCCGAAACATCAAGCTTCTAGAAAACTTTAATATTCCCGAACCCGTTGCAGGTGGTTTGCTCGCTGGGCTCGTGGTGGTGCTTTTAAAGAGCATTTTCGGTCTCTCATTTAAGTTTGATACGACCCTACAAACAGCCTTTATGCTGATGTTTTTTTCTTCTATCGGTTTAAGTGCTGATTTTAAGCGTCTTAAAGTAGGTGGTATGCCTTTGGTTATCTTTGCTATTACGGTATCTGGCCTTATTATTGTGCAAGACACCGTTGGTGTGCTCATGGCTACTTTAGTCGGTTTAGAGCCATTGATGGGCTTAGTGACAGCTTCTGTTACCTTGACTGGTGGCCACGGTACAGCGGCTGCTTGGGGACCAATTCTTGAGGATCGCTACGGTCTTGTCGGAGCGACTACGTTGGGTATTGCGACGGCTACTTTTGGTTTGGTTGCTGGTGGTATGCTTGGTGGACCAGTGGCTAAGCTCTTATTAAAGCGTATGGAGCGTCAACGTTTGCCAGAAATTGATAACCCGAGCCTCCTCGAAAAAGAGGCAAAAAAAGCCTCTTTATATAGCACGCGACATGACGAAGATGATGACACTTTAGGTGATGCCTTATTTGATAAGCCTGACCAAATTCGTCGAATTACAGCCTCTTCTGCTATTGAGACCTTAGCTTTATTTTCTGCTTGTTTAGCTTTTTCAGATCTCATGACTGGTGTAGCCAAGGACTCGGTCTTTGAGTTACCTACGTTCGTTTGGGCGCTGTTGGGCGGTGTGATTCTTCGTAATGTTTTGACCCATATCTTTAGTTTCCATATGTTTGATCGTGCCATTGACGTCTTTGGTAATGCTTCCTTGTCGTTATTTTTGGCGATGGCGTTGATGTCTTTAAGATTATGGGAGCTAGTGGATTTAGCCTTACCCGTATTAGTAATTTTAGTGGTGCAAGTGCTAGTGATGGCGCTCTACGCCATATTTATCACTTATAGAGTAATGGGTAAGGATTATGATGCGGTAATTTTAGCAGCGGGTCATTGCGGTTTTGGGCTAGGCGCAACACCAACTGCAGTGGCTAATATGCAGGCGGTTACAGATCGTTATGGTCCCTCTTATAAAGCCTTTTTATTAGTACCTATTGTAGGGGCGTTTTTTGTTGATTTAATTAACGCTACGGTACTTCAAATCTTTACTCAATTGCCTTTTTTGCAGTAAATAGTCATTGGAAATAGAGCCTATCGATAGCTATGTTTTTAGCATTGGTAGGCTCTTTTTTTGCTAAAAAAAATTTATAATAAAAAGACATTTTTTGCACTTATCTGCTATTAAAATGCAATAAAATCTAGCTAAATTTTTCATAAGACGGCATCGTCTTTTATTTCAATTGTGGTGTCCACTTTATATAGGGGGATATGATGAAACTTTCTCAAGTAATAAAAGGCATTGCTGTTGCTGGTGCACTATATGCCGTTTGTGGTGGCGCGGTTGCCGAAGATAAGGGTGTGGTTAATATTTACCACTGGGCCGAGTATGTCGCCGAAGACACTATTCCTGGCTTTGAGCGCACTACGGGCATTAAGGTCAATTTTGACACCTTCGATAATAACGATGTTTTACAAACCAAGCTATTAATCGGTAAATCTGGCTACGATGTAGTGATTCCAAGTAGCTACTATGCTAAGCGTCAAATCGAGGCAGGTCTTTTAGAAAAACTTGATAAGTCTCAACTCCCTAATCTAAAGTACTTAGATCCAGAGATTATGAAAATCCTGGAGCAGGTCGATCCGGGCAATGAGTACCTTGTACCATGGGCTATGGGCACCCTAGGTTTAGGCTATAACATGACCCGCGCCAGAGAAGTAGCTGGTGACGATGTGGATTTCATGGATTGGGGTAATTTATTTGATCCTGAAAAAGCCAAAAAATTCGCTTCTTGTGGTATCTCATTATACGATGAGGCCGGTTTGATTTTCCCAGCGGTACTGAACTATATGGGCAAAGACCCCGCTTCTACTAATCCCGATGACTATTTAGCGGCCTTTGAGGTTTTAAAATCAATTCGTCCATACGTAAAACATTTTAGTCCAGCCGCTCATATTGAGGAGTTGGCGCAAAATGATATTTGCTTAGTCTATGCGGGTGATGGTGATGTGTATATTGCCAAAGACCGTGCCGAGGAGGCTAATCGCCCTTATGAAATTGGTTATTTTATCCCTCGTGGCGGTGCCTTAGTCTGGATGGACATGATGGCCGTCGCAAAAAATGCACCTAACTTTGATAATGCCATGGCCTTTATCAATTACATGGAAACCCCCGAGGTACACGCTGAGATCACTAATGAGATGTTCTTTGCCAATGCTAATCTCGAGTCGATCAAGCACGTCAAACCTGAAATCGCTAATGATCCAATGCTTTATCCGCCGCAAGAGGTGCGCGATACCTTATTTTTAATGCAACCGCAGTCGATGGAGTTGCTAAGATTGCAGACCCGCTTATGGGCTGAATTAAAAGCAGGTCGCTAATTTAGTCGATGGTTTAAAATAAAACGCTTCCAAATTT
>JAAZGT010000147.1 GCA_012511095.1 Alcaligenaceae bacterium | reverse complement strand
CTTTGACTGTCCATTGAGCCCGCTGTTTTTAAGGTATATCAATTAAATAGACTAAGTGCTTGAGTCGTTTATAAAAAAACACTCTTTGAAGCGACAATTTCACTCTACTCTAAAGGCTCAATTAGGCTTAAAACTGCTCACAAAACTCGCAACCCAAGCTATTTAAGCTATTACTATTCAAAATATGCGACACTATTTTGTCAACGCGCACCTCTCTAATGCGCCTTTCTCTAATAATCAATATGAATAAAATCGAAGTTCGTCATCTTTATAGTCTTGTTGCCTTACGTGAAAATCCGACTTTACAACAGGCTGCCGCTAGTCTTGGTATGACCCAGTCTGCCCTATCACATCAAATCAAAGAGCTAGAAAATAAACTTGGGGTGGCGTTATTAAATCGACGTCGTCGTCCAGCACAAATAACGACTGCAGGTTTAAGAATTCTTGAATTAGCTGACGAGGTTTTACCACGAATTGAACAAACCACAAGAGAAATAGAGCGTTTGGCTAGTGGCCATAGCGGTAGACTTTATTTGGCCATTGATTGTCATTCCTGCTTTGAATGGCTTATGCCCACACTTAACGAATACCGTCTAAATTGGCCTGACATCTCACTCGACCTTTCAGCGGCTTTTTCATTCAATCCCCTTCCCGCTTTAAGTCGAGGTGAATTGGATTTAGTAATTACCTCAGACCCAGAAAATATCCCTGGCATTGCCTATCAAGCTATTTTTCAATATGAAATGGTTTTAGCCGTTGCCCATGACCATCGTTTAGCGGGTAAGAAATTTGTCAAACCCAAAGATTTAGAAAACGAGACGTTAATCACCTATCCAGTGGACCGAAATCGACTTGATATTTTTACTGAATTTTTAGACAAAGAAGGTATTGAGCCTAAACAAATTCGACACAACGAACTCACTCCCATGATTATTCAACTCGTCAGTAGTAATCGAGGGGTCACAGCCCTGCCTAGTTGGGCTTTAGAGCAAGCATTAAAATACGACTGGCTTACTATGTGCCATTTAGATAAGGCACCAGGCATATGGATTACGCTTTATGCAGCGGCTAGACAAGAAGACCTACAATCTAGCTATATACAAGAGTTTTTAGCACTAGCCACCAAAACTTGTTTTAAAAACCTTGTTGGTATAAGAAAGGTTTAATTTAAAATAAATAAGGCTTCAAAACTTTATTCATGTCTTGAAGCCTTAACTAATTAAACCTAATTTTCTGCTGTATCTTCTACAACAGAATCACCCTCATCCTCTTCTGCCTCTAGCTCAGGAATCGGATCACCTGGGTGATATTCAAAGACAGCGATTGACTCAACATGCCCCGTGTGTGGGAACATATTGATCACTCCACCACTAATTAAGCGGTAACCACCCACCCTAACTAAAATTGCGGCATCGCGGGCCAAGGTTGCTGGGTTACAGGAAACATACACAATGCGCTTAGGGCGCTCCTCGGCTTTGAGCGCGGCTAAAGCACGTGACACAGCCAATGCGCCATCACGAGGAGGGTCAATCAGCATGCGATCAAAATAACCAAGGTCGCGTAGCCATTCGACATCCACTTCAAAGAGGTTTAGCGTAGCAAAAGACACCTTATCGTCAAGACCATGAGTTTTGGCAGCCGCTAAACCACGGGTAGTCAAGGCATCACTCCCTTCAATCCCTACAACCTCTTTAGCTTGAGTAGCTAAAGGCAAGGTGAAATTACCTAAACCACAGAATAAATCAGCAACTCTATCTTCAGGCTCTACGCCCAGTAGATTTAATGCCTTGCTAATCATGGAACGATTAATGTGATGATTGACCTGGGTAAAATCAGTCGGTCGATACGCCATTCTTAGGCCGAATTGTGGCAAGCTATAGGCTAATTTATCCTCGTCTTCGGGCTCTAAGGCGTGTACGGTGTCTGGCCCCTTAGGCTGTAACCACCAACTTACGCCATGCTCTGCAGCAAAGGCGCGTAGTTTATCGAAATCTGCTTCCTCAAATGGCTCTAAATGACGCAACACTAAAACTAAGAGCTCATCACCTACGGCAACCTCCATTTGTGGAATACG
>JAAZGT010000146.1 GCA_012511095.1 Alcaligenaceae bacterium | reverse complement strand
TTATTAAGATCGTTAATTACTACCTCATCAAGATAGTGCAATAGGATTTCAAGGGTTTTGCGCTCTTTATAAGCCACCGCCGAATCAGCTAAGTTTAAAAGCGCCTCATAGAGCTGATATAAACCAGCATCACCTAAGGCTTGTTCAGTCAGTCCATATTCACGGGCACTATACACTGATATAGAAATAGGTTGTCGCACCAAGGTAGCATCCATGCCAAGGCTATTTAGTTTATCTTGTGCACGTGATAGAACATCATTTTCTTGTAGTGAACGGTTTTCTGAACTTTTGTTACATAGCATCTTTTTGATATCGTTATCAACAAAGACCTCATCTAAGAAATCACTACGTGTAATTACTGGTAGCAATGGTTTACGTCGACGGATCTCCTGAGCAAGTTCTTGTAGCTCTTGCACTTGCCCTGGAGAGGTCGAGCTGCTTAACCATAAAATGCCGTCGGCACTTTCTAAGAATTGTTGGGTTAAGGCCACATTTTCAGAGGTGATCGAATGCAATCCTGGGGTGTCGATTAACACTAATCGTTCATCTAATATGACCCCCTGAATATGAGCAGTGGTCTCAATACTCCCTTCTTTAAAAGCTTCATCATGATAGTGAATAGCACCATCCTTTAATATAAAAGGTTGAACAGTTTTTTGATGAAACTTAAAGCGCTCAGCGATGAGATTACAAAAAGAGCTTTTACCTGCATTAAATTTACCAAAGACTAAAAACATCAGCTTATCGTTAAAAGATGCTGCCAGATCCAGTGCAGGTGCTAAGTCTTTTTTAGCTTGTTCCCATGCCGGTAGGTAGTTTGTTTTTAATACATGAAACTGCTCAATCGCTGTACTAAGAGGGTGTTGTGTTTTTAACCCCTCCGTATTGATCGCGTAAGTTCTTAGGTAGGCCTCAAGATTACTTTGCCAAGCATCTAGTTTTTGTTCTTGAATGGCTAAGTCTTGAGCGTTAATTTTAAGCTTTTCTAAGCCTTGGATAAATTGCGTCTCTTGTTTAAAACTCATATCTTTTATGCGCTCTGTTGCCAATCAGCTAATACTGTTTGGGCGGTTTCTACAGCTTTTAATTGAGCCAATTCGTTTTCAATATCAGCTAGGACATTTAAACGATTTTCTGATTTATCGAAATGTGTTTTAAAGTCGCGCAATAGCTTGTCGCGCCCCGCTTCTTCACCAAACATACGACGTAGTTGCGGACGGAATTTAACTGATACTCCCATCACCGACACCATCACGGTATTTAAACTAGCAGCACCCACTTGTGCGTCTTCATTTAGCTGGGTCATGCCGTATTTACTTAAGACACTACGGATCAATAAGCAGGCACGCGAATAAGCAATTTGAATACGTGAGCGGTCGAGCTTGCCAGCTGACATACTAAAAACATCATCAATCGAACCAGGATCTAGAGAATGGTCTACTTCAGGTTCTTGCATGATGTCGTATAAATCCTCAGCACCTTGTTCAAGGGCAACTCTTAGGTCTTTAATAAACTCAGTTTCAACCTCATCAGCTTGGCGACATAATTCCCGGTGTCTCTTTGTATGCTCTTGGTGTTTTTCAGCTAATTGAGTACCCAAGGTAGAAAAATAATGTTGTTGCTCAAAGGCTCTGTAATGCAAGACCTTAGAGACTGCATAGTCGATACGCTCTTTAAGCTCAGGTATGCCACTTTTTTCTACAAATAGAGGGATATTTTGTTCAACCCCTTTGCGATGACGCACTGATGATACAGGGTAAAAGTTATTGTGATTAAGCTGGTGTTGTAGACTTTGACGGATGCTATTTAAGGTGTCTTCATCAGCCGCTTGGTCAGTTTGTGTTAAAACCAAAATGGTTTGGCGTTGGGTGCGTTGAGCATCGTTTTGTAGTTTATTGATTAAATCAATTTCAATGGCATCAAGTTCCCCTTCTTTGGCCGCATGTACAAATAAGCGAATATCCGACTTCACCCAAAGTGCCTCCTCAGCGTAGTCGTCATCTATCTCATCGACATCCGCATCTAAACCAGGAGCATCAATCCATTGAAGATCTTGTTGCTTAGCAAAATGTAATTCTTTGGTCTCTCTTATATCTGCAACAGAGAATAAATCCTTACCAATTAGCTCATTTAATAAACGGCTTTTACCGTGGTTGTATTTACCGACCACTGTAATAACAGGCAAGGCCTGTTTATCAGCAAGGCGCTCGAGGCGTTGTAGGGTGATTTGGTGCTGAGGTAAAAGGTTTAAGATGTTTTCTTTATTTTTTAATAATTCTGTGCGACTCATGCTTTTGCGTCCGTTTTTTTAATTCCCGAGATCCAGTAAGCTAACATACCTAATACAATTCCCCAAAAAGCAGAGCCCATACCGCCCATGGTCATATTAGAAGCGGTTACTAAAAAGGTAATAACTGCGGGTTCGATGTAGCTAGCATTAGCGCTTAGTAGGCGGATATTGGCAACAATTGCACCAATTAAGGCTAAACCAGCTAGTGCAGCAATGACTGCCGATGGAATGGCATTAAAAAGTAAAACGATGGTGCCTGCAAAGGTGCCACCGATAATATAAAAAACACCGTTAGCCACGCCCGCTACATAACGTTTTTTAGGATCGGGGTGACAGTCTTTACCAGTACAAAGTGAAGCAGTAATAGCAGCTAATACAGTTGAAATACCACCAAAAAACGCCATTACAATAGAGATTAAACTGGTACCACCCACAATGGCGCGGGCATTTTCTGGATAACCATCAAGACGTAAAATCACCAAACCGGGTAGAAATTGACCCGTTAAACTTACCACCACTAAGGGTAGTGTGAAACTAAAAAAGACAGAAAAACTAAATTCTGGGAAGGTAAAAATAGGTTTGGCTAAGGCGATTTTTACATCAGATACTGTCGATAAATCTAATAAAAACACACAAACAAAACCAGTGATAGCAACCAACACCACGGTGAGTGTGGGTATAAATCGACGTGATAATAAATACACCGCCACCATGCTCATGACTACGACTGGTAACTCACTTGAGACCACAAAGGCTTGTGTACCAAATTGGAATAAAATACCTGCAATCATAGCCGCGGCAATGCCTTGAGGTACGTAGCGTACGATGCGTTCAAAGTAACCACTAAAGGCGATCACCGAAGTAATAATGGCGGCCGTTAAATAAGCGCCCACTACTTCGGGCATGGTGATATCTGGGAATAGGTGCAATAACAGGGCAGTACCTGGAGCAGACCAGGCAGTAATGATCGGTGTTTTTAAGACAATACTAAGGGCAATACCACTGACACCGGCGCCAATGGATATTGCCCAAATCCATGAGCTCAGCATCTCATCTGACATACCACCGGCATGCGCAGCCTGAATAAAGATAACTAATGGGCCACTGTAAGAAATAAGTACAGCTAAAAACCCAGTCATCCATGCTGAAATTGACCAATCACGCAACATAGTAGCAGTCCAGTTTAAGAAGAGGTTGAGCTCATTAAGTAGTCATCACTATGAAATTAAATAGCTGAAGGGTGCTTAGCTAAAGGAGTTACTTTGATTTCCATGTATGGGAAAAGTGGTAACTTACTTAACATTTCGTGCAATTCATCATGGCTTTCTGCATCAAATACGCTGTAGTTTGCGTACTCGCCAGGGATACGCCATAGGTGTACCCATTTGCCAGAGCGTTGCAGCTCTTGTGAGTACTCTTTTTCGACACGAATGATTTCTTGAGCTTCTTCCTTGGGTAGATCGTGAGGGATCTTAACAATCATATGAACGAGATATAGCATGGTTTTATCCTTTAAATATTAATTTAAGTTTAAATTATTTTTCGACTTCAAGAAAACGTATAAGTGTTTCAGTAAAGTCATTTGCCACTTCCACATTGGAGATGTGAGAGGCTGGTAAAACAACAACGGTTGAATCAGAAATTTCAGCTTGCATATTTTCTGCATCAACGACAGTGGTTACAGGATCGAATTCGCCAGCAACTAATAGAGTAGGGACTTTGATCTTAGAAATAACATTACGCAAATCAGATTGACCTAAGGCATCACAGCATGAGGCATAACCTTCGGCATCTAAGGTGGCAAATTGCTCTTGCATCGTAGCAACTACATCACCATGTTGTTCAATATAACCAGGAGTAAACCAACGTTGAGGTGCAGTAGAAGCTAAATCCTTAATGGCTTCTTGACCTTGCTGGCGTAATGTATCGGCACGCTCTTTCCAAGCCTCAGCCGTACCGATTTTGGCTGCACTATTACAAACCACAATGGCACTGACGCGTGTTGGTGCATCAAGAGCGAGCTGTAATGCTGTGTGACCACCCATGGAGACACCACAGAAAGCTGCTTTTTCTACGTTTAAAGCATCTAAAATAGCCACTACGTCTGCCGCTAATTGCTCAAAGCTGTAAGGCCCTTGAGTGATCGGACTGCCACCATGACCTCGGGTGTCATAACGAATTAAGCGAAACTTTTTAGATAAGGTTTCAACCTGTGGATCCCACATTTCGAGTGTGGTACCTAATGAGTTACTTAAAACTAAAGCGGGTGCATTTTCAGGGCCATCAACGGCAACTCTAAACGAGCCCGCTGCAGTTTCTAATTGATAAATATTTGATGTCATTAAAAATACCCTTCTTTTATATGCGCTCAATAATTAGCGCGATACCTTGGCCTACACCAATACACATGGTGCAAAGTGCATAACGACCATTTGTTTTGTGTAATTGATTAATCGCAGTGGCTACTAAGCGTGCACCACTGGCACCAAGTGGGTGACCAATGGCAATGGCACCACCGTTAGGATTAACGCGAGGATCGTCATCACTTAAACCGAGCTCACGCATAACAGCTAAACCTTGTGCAGCAAAGGCCTCGTTTAGCTCAATTACGTCTATTTGATCCATGTTTAGTCCAGCAAGATTTAATACTTTACGCGTCGCTGGAACAGGGCCAATGCCCATAATGCGTGGCGCTACACCTGCTGTCGCCATGGCCACCACTCGGACTTTAGGCGTTAGACCAAAGCGCTCAACTATTGCTTGATTAGCTAATAAAGCAACTGCTGCACCGTCATTAACACCGCTGGCATTACCGGCAGTAATTAAACCGTCTTTACGGACAAAGGCTTTTAATTTAGCTAATGCCTCTAAAGACGTTTCGCGTGGGTGTTCATCCGTATCAAAAATGATGGGTTCGCCACGACGTTGTGGTACGCTAATAGGAATAATTTCATCTTTAAAAAACCCCGCTTTATGAGCTTTTGCATACTTTTCTTGACTTGCTAAAGCAAAGCGATCTTGGTCCTCGCGTGAAATTTTAAAATCATCGGCGACGTTTTCTGCTGTTTCAGGCATGGTGTCCACGCCGTACATTTCGCGCATCTGTGGGTTAATAAAACGCCATCCGATAGTAGTGTCCTCGATGCTATTTGAGCGGCTATAGGCTTGTTCGGCTTTAGGCACAACAAAAGGAGCACGGCTCATGCTCTCAACCCCCCCTGCTATCATTAGCTGAGTTTCACCTGATTTAATGGCGCGTGCAGCAGTACCAATGGCATCTAAACCCGAACCGCATAAACGATTGATGGTGGTACCAGGCACTTCGATTGCTAAACCAGCTAATAATGTGGCCATGCGGGCAACGTTACGATTGTCTTCTCCAGCTTGGTTAGCGCAACCTAAGATCACATCATCAATGATTTTTGAGT
>JAAZGT010000145.1 GCA_012511095.1 Alcaligenaceae bacterium | reverse complement strand
CATCTAAGACACGTTGACCGTTAGTTAAAGGTAGCATTTTAATTGCTTGTTGGGCCGCGAAATCTTGAACAGAAAAATGACCTTCAGCAAAACCGGGAATCTGCTGCACTGGCATCGCTTGCTCTAAGACAATGGCGTCATCATCTATTTGCACTGCTTTGATACCTGCTTGCTCTAAAGCTCTTTTAAAAGCTTCCATGCTGATTTGGCGACGATTAACACGCAAACACAATGAAGCAGGCTGATTAGCCGCCTTTAATATGCTCTGATACTGCTCGGGATAAGCATGGCGCAAACTCTTGATCCACCAACTCGGGAAGTTATAACGCACCTCCTCTTGTTGCCACACCGTCTTTAACAAATCTTTAGACTCTCGTTGATAACGCCTTAAACAGGCATTTAATAAACCCCTAAAAGCAGCTGTTTTTTTATTAAGTGCGGTTGCCTTAACTGCTTCATTAACAAGCGTGAAGGCATCGTAACTTGGAATATCAAGACCTTGGTTTTTAAGTTCAGGATCCTCTTTTTGCTCCAAAGCCAAAAAATCCTCGGCACTTAATAGGATCAAAGACAAAGATAATAATGACTTAAATAAAGGATTAGGCGCTTTTTTGCTTAGTAATTGATCACTCAGCGCCAAGCCTCGATTCCAGTGGCGTAAGCCAAAAAAACTCAAGGCTTGCACGCCGGCTCTATAACGATCGTCGACCGCAGGAATAAGACTAGACAAGGACTGGCCGGCCATTACTTGTTGAATAACCTTGGTACTTTCAGCGAGAAGCTCAGATAATGGGGTTTGTGACATAGATTGTTTTATAAGAAATTTAGCCTCTAGTTTACTCTTTAAAGTGCTAAAATCACGTGTATTATTTTAAAAATTCGATTCTTAATTCAATAGATTAGCATTATTATGAGCTCTCCTAAAGTCGGCTTTGTCAGCTTAGGCTGTCCCAAAGCGTTGGTAGACTCTGAACGTATCCTGACTCAATTACGCTCAGAAGGTTATGAAATTTCCCCCACCTACGAGGGAGCGGATGTAGTCGTAGTTAATACGTGCGGTTTTATTGATAGCGCCAAGGCTGAGTCCTTAGACGCTATTGGTGAAGCCCTTGCAGAAAATGGCCGCGTCATTGTGACTGGCTGCATGGGTGTCGAGGAAGACACCATCCGCCAAGTTCACCCTAGCGTTCTATCTGTGACTGGCCCTCAACAATATGAGGAAGTCGTCCGCGCAGTTCATGAGGCAGCGCCCCCAGAGATTGATCATGATCCATTTGTGGACTTAGTGCCACCTCAAGGCATCCGCCTCACACCGCGTCATTACGCTTATTTAAAGATTTCAGAGGGTTGTAATCACTCTTGTGCCTTCTGTATTATTCCGTCAATGCGTGGCCGTTTAGTAAGCCGCCCAATTGGCGATGTGATGGATGAGGCTAAGCGCTTAGCTGATGCTGGGGTCAAAGAAATCTTAGTCATTTCTCAAGACACGAGTGCTTATGGTGTCGATGTAAAATATCGCACGGACTTCTGGCAAGGCCGTCCGATCAAAACGCAAATGACTGCGCTGTGTGAGGCATTGAGCGAGCTTGGTGTGTGGGTACGTCTGCATTATGTTTATCCAT
>JAAZGT010000144.1 GCA_012511095.1 Alcaligenaceae bacterium | reverse complement strand
TCAGCAAAACCGCAAGGGATTGATGACAACACGTCCTGATGCTGTCGAAGCGCCACGCTTCTTAGAGCCAGTGGATCGTCCAATTCCAGCTCATCTTCGCTCTCAGTTCGAAAATAAGAGCGAATAAATGATACAGGGTCTTTTAGTTCATTCTAAAAGACCCTTTTAAATTCAATTACAAGCAAGAAAGTCTAGCTTCTCCATTTTTCTCATAGAGTATGGCTTTTACATCACCATCCATTTCCGACCAAACTGCCTGATAATCAACATCTTTGAGCTTTTCTTTGACAGCTTCAAATGGTGCATCAAATACTATTTCATCTACGATATAGTCAGTGCTATGTCCTCTGTAGAAAATAAACTTTTTGATAGGAACGCCATAATAAAAGCTATTTGTAGCCTCAATCTCAAAAATAGAATGTGCATCATCTTCAAAGTTTTGCTCAGTTAACTGAATTGGGCCTAGTACTGCTTCATATTTTTTAGGCAATAAGATTTCACCAATTTTTAGTAAGGATTTGGATTCTGGTGAGTATATTGCAATGTTTTTTGAAAAGATTTCCATAGCGGGAGATTTTTCACAGCCGTTTTCCCAGCTCTTTAGGATCGGTGTCCAATCGACAGGCTCTTTGCTACTAAATTTCACTCCAGTAGAGCATGCGCTAAATAAAATTGCGCTTAGTGCTAGTAAAGTAGTTTTTCGTACTGTCATATTAATCACTAATGTTAAGTATGTTTAATTGAGCGAATTAAAATCAATTATATTGAGATTCTTATAATATAAAAGCCTTTTAGTAATTAAACTAAAAGGCTTCGGAATCAATTCTCTTCTTTTTTGATTAGGGCTTTAAGGCCTGCGCGGTCAATAATTTTGACTTCTCTTTGTTTGATTTCAATGAGTCCTTCACGTGCAAAACGTGACAGTAGACGACTCACAGTCTCGAGCGTTAGTCCAAGGTAAATACCGATTTCTTCACGAGTCATACGTAAAACAAATTCAGTCGTCGAATAACCCAATTTACCAAGACGATCAACCATATTGAGAATTAACATGGCTACGCGTTGCTCTGATTTAAGCGAACCCAAGGTAAGCACCATGTCATGTGAACGATTGATTTCATTACCCATGAGGTGACGCAGTTGAGCATGGAGGGCAGGGATAGATTTAGATAACTGGTCTAAATCATCCAAGCGAATAACGCAGACCTCAGTATCTTCTAGTGCAATTGCAGTAGAGGAATGTGTTTCGGTGGCAATACCATCTAAACCGATTAGCTCACCTGGTAGTGAGAAGCCAGTAATTTGTACATGGCCGTTTTCACTTTCGAGTTGAGTTTTCATGGACCCAGAACGAATACTATAGATGCCAGTAAAGGGTTCACCCACTTGGAATAGAATTTGACCCCTTGGGATCCGAATACGCTCTTTAACAAGCTCTGTTAGTTTTTCTGTTTCTTGCGGGCTTAAGCCAGCGGGCATACAGAGATGATTACTCATGCAAAGATTACAATGAACGGAGTTATCATCAAGAATAATGGTTTTTGACATACTACAACCTAATTTAAAAACTAGTTGTTGCTAGTTTGATATAAGACATCGTC
>JAAZGT010000143.1 GCA_012511095.1 Alcaligenaceae bacterium | reverse complement strand
TACGGGGTCATCAATTTATGGCTGAGGCAGTCACTGAAACAGTATCTGCTGTTATCTTTAACCTAGGCTATTTACCTGGTCAAGATAAATTGATCACTACCGAAGTCACTACGACACTCCTTGCAATCGAACAATCGCTAGTGTTATTAAAAGAAAGCGGTGTTTTGCTAATCGTCGTTTATCCAGGCCACGAACAAGGCCGTATTGAGCAAGAAGCTCTTGACCAGTGGATTAAACAAGTTGACACTCGTCTTTACCGAAGCCTACGTTACCAGTTTGAAAACACCGCAGCACCTGCACCCTATGTGCTCGCCGTTGAAAAGCTAAAAACCAGTTAATTGTCGACTAATAAAGAACTTCACCGGTGGTAGGTTATTACTTAATCTCACCACTGCTGAACGTAATATGCGAGCAGGAGCGGTTTCATTGGTAAAGAGCTTTACAATGCTATTGGTGCCATGGAATAAGAATAAGGTGTGTGGCATATGCCTGCGTTCATAGCGCTTTAACACAGCTTGTGAAGCAAAGTCCTCGCCGCGTGCATGAGCTTCATTAATTACAGTAGCTAAAATATCAGCACCACCAATACCTAAATTAAAACCATGAGCCGTGACGGGGTGCATGCCCACTGAAGCATCACCAATTAAGGCACTGCGCTCAGCGACAAAGTTTCTAGCATGTACACCCACTAAAGGATAAGTGTGCACCTCACTAATCACCTCCATCTTACCAAAACGGTTGTTGAGCATGCGCATCATCTCTGCGCCAAGCTCCTCTTTGCTAAGACCGAGAATCTCATCAGCGCGATGGGAATCAATGGTCACCACACAGTTAGTCATGTAGTCGCCTAAAGGCAATAAAGCTAAGGTACGACCATAGAAAAAACACTCAGAAGCGATTTCCTCATTGGGCACCGTATGTTTGGTGCGGAAAACCATGACCGTGCGACCAAAATCATGCATATCGGTTGAAATACCTAACTGACGACGTGTACTAGAAAAACGACTATCGGCAGCAACGAGCATTTTCGCGGTTAAAACCTCACCATTTTCTAGAGTCACCGTTGCCTTATGAGCATCTGTTGTTACCTTAGTAACACCCTGACCAGTCTGAAAACTCACATTTTCAAAACCTTTAATCGACTCATAGGCTGAGCGGCGAATATTATGGTTAGAAATCAAATAGCCTAAGGTATCAATCTCGCGGCCACGTACTTTTTTAGGATGTGGGAAAGTCAATGAGTAATCAGACTCACCGTCGAGTACTCGAGCTTCGCGCAAGAAATAGATCTCATCTTCGGCTACACGCTGCCACATGTCTAGTTTCTGCATAATATCGCGTGAGGTATGTGTTAGTGCGATCTCGCGACCATCGTATGGTGGGTCAGCTAATACCGACTCAGGACTTTTTTCAATTAAAGTCACTTTTAAACCACTCGGTGCAACACCACGCGCAAAGCTAATGCCCGCAGGGCCTGCACCGATCACAATAATATCGCTATCAAACTGATTTTCTTGCATATCAAAAAATCCTATAGATTCTGAATAAAGCTTTTTCCACTTTCCATGAGTTTAACAAAGCCCAGTGCTATAAGGGCAATAACTAAGCCGTTGAATTGCTCTTTTGATTGTGAGATGTCAAAACACATTACTTTTTCTGAGTTAACATTTCTCGAAGTCGCATTAAACGCTCTTTGGGTGACATGCCTTGGAAGGGATCTTTTTCTATTTCGACGCCGCTTTCTAGACCCATTTCGGCAATAAAACGCGATGGTTCACAGATTATATCCTCACGAGCACGACGACGCTTTTTACACCAAGTCACTGTTAAATGCTTTTGCGCCCGAGTAATTGCGACATACATCAAGCGACGCTCTTCTTGAATACGATCGCTATAACCACCGTCTTCTTTGTTGGGGTCACCATATTCGTCATCTTTGCCTAGGTGAGGCAATAGTCCCTCTTCGACTCCGATTAAATGCACATAGGGGTACTCTAAGCCTTTAGAGGCATGAACGGTACTTAATTTAACCGCATCAATTTCCTCTTCGTCCTCGCTGCGCTCTAACATAGTGATGAGAGCAATTCGCTGCACCAACGCCATAAAGTCCATATCTTCTTCGACCGCTTTGGTTTTAAGCCAAGTGATGAGCTCTTGAACGTTTTGCCATCGTGATAAAGCACTACGCTCCTCAAGGGTATCGTATAAATAACGCTCATAATCAATGAATTTCATTAACTCATCTAAGAGTTCGGGTGCTTTACGCTCTTCACTGCGCCACAACTCGGGGTTACTCAATAAATCAGCAGCACGCATCGGTGCACGCCCCCTATTGGCTTGCCAACGAATATTTTCCATCACTTGAGCAAAAGCTCTGAGGGCTTGGAATTGCTTTTCATTTATATAATTAATGAGCTCGTCTTCGAAAACCGCTTCATAAAGACTGATTTCTTTTTTCATCGCTAACTCACCCAGCCCCGTTAAGGTAGCCTGACCAATACCACGCTTTGGTGTTGTCACTGCACGAATAAAAGCGGGGTCATCTTCCTCATTAACTAAGATTCGCAGATAGGCCAAGATGTCACGCACCTCAGCCTTATCAAAGAAACTTTGACCCCCTGCCAACACATAAGGAATGTGCATTTCCCTAAAAGCCTGCTCAATCATCCTAGCTTGGTGATTACCTCGATAAAGCACAGCGAAATCCTTCCAGTCGGCACGCTGTTGAAAGCGCGCCTGGGTAATACGCATGGCGACAGTTTCAGCTTCAGCCTTATCATTTTCCATCACTACCACTTGCACCGGAGAACCGTCTTCAAAAGAGGACCATAATTTTTTAGAAAAAACACTCGGATTTTTAGCAATAACATTGTTAGCGGCTTCTAAAATGCGCCCCACCGAACGGTAATTCTGCTCTAATTTAATGAGTTTAAGCTTAGGATAGTCGCTGAGAAGGCGCGACAGGTTTTCAACCGTGGCACCACGCCAAGCATAAATTGCTTGATCATCATCGCCAACCGCGGTAAACATTTGACGAAAATCAGTCAACAACTTGACCCATTCGTACTGACAAGCATTAGTATCTTGATATTCATCGACTAGTAAATAATGAATTCGCTTTTGCCAACGCTCGCGCACCTCCTCGTTATCACGCATCAGCATCACAGGCAATAAAATCAAATCATCGAAATCCACTGCCTGATAGGCCTTAAGTGTGGCCTCATAACTACGATAGAGTTTGGCTGCATCTTGTTCATCAGGCGTTTGGGCTAAGGTTTCTGCTTGATCTGGGAAAATCAATTGGTTTTTCCATAAGGAAATGACTTGTTGAACTGCTCTTATTCGCCCCTTATCGGTGGTATTGAGCATTTCTTGAATAATGCCTGCTGCATCAGTGGCATCTAAAATCGAGAAACCACGCTTTAAACCAGCGTGTTTGGCCTCTTCTCTAAGAAAACGAACGCCTAAGGCATGGAAAGTACAAACGGTTAAGCCCTTGAGCAAGCTCGGCTCAACTAAAGGTTTGAGACGCTCAACCATCTCTTTGGCAGCCTTGTTGGTAAAGGTCAAAGCCACCACACCCTGCGCTCTATAGCCACAGGTATTTAATAAATAAGCGATTTTTTGTGTAATGACGCGCGTCTTACCACTACCCGCCCCCGCTAGAACTAAACAAGGACCATCTAAATACTCCACCGCCTCTTTTTGCATCGCATTTAGGCCATGCATTTGATTGGTAGAAGATGGGGTAAAAGAGAGTGTAGACATAAAATTTATAATGTTTTTGCTTAATAACGATCAAAATATTGTTGAATACGAGCAGGGTCAATGCTGATGGTGAGCGCTAACATTAATAAAATACGAGCTTTTTGTGGAGAAAGATTGCCCGCGGCAATTAAATTATTTTCTCTCAAATAGTGGCGTCGAGCCACACGACCACTACCTGCACGACTGCTTTGTACAACCACCACCCCTTGTTGATGCGCTTGCAACAACTTTTCTCGCTCAGCTAAGGTATTAAGGCCAGGCGCAAAGCCCGCGCTCACAATTCCAGCGCAACCCGCCGCCACAAAAGCATCTACCGCTGCCCCATCGCTACCTGCATAACTATATAAAACATCCACTCTAGGCAAAGGCTCAACAAGCGTGGCCACATCAAAGTCAGAACTCATCGTATGTGGTGTATTAATCTCTCTAAGCCAGCTCACTTTATCAGAGTCTACATGACCCAGAACACCAACATCTGGACTTTTAAACGCTTGCAATCTATAGGTGGAAGTTTTGGTGACCTCTCGGGCCGAATGGATTTCATCATTAAGCACCACCATCACCCCACGGTTGGCTGCTTCTGGGTCACAGGCCACACGTACTGCAGCGATTAAGTTCATCGCTACATCAGAGCTTAGCGCACTTAAAGGACGCTGCGCCCCCACCAACACAACTGGTTTTGTTGTTTTTAAAACAAGGTGCAGAAAATAAGCCGTTTCCTCTAGAGAGCCCGTGCCATGACCAATTACAAAGCCATCAAAATCTTGCTCGTGCGCCATCACTAAACGAGCAATTTGTAACCACTGGGTAGGGCCAATTAAAGAACTACTTACTGCCTCAAAAGGTAATGGCACCACTTCTGCAAAACGGGATAAGGCAGGTACCTCCGCCAGTAGTTCGGCAGAATTAAGCCTTTTACTAATATCTGGATAATCTAGGACATCCAAAGGATCATCTGCATAGCAAGCAAGGGTGCCACCTGTGCCAATAAAAGCTATTTTTAAGTCACTCACTCTCACACCAATAAGTATTAAATTTCTAAGGGATCCACTTCAATAACATATTTTACGCGGTGCTTTCTCGCTATATCAGGCAATAAGGCACCCCATAAAGGTAAAAAGCGCTGCAATCGAGCCCTAGACATCGACTCTATTAATAGTTGGGCACGCTCCACATGAAATACTCTCACGATGCGCAATGGCACTGGGTCGTAAAACATCATACCCTCTTTGGCCTCAATTAATTGTTGGTGAGCAGGGTCTTCAGAGGCATCGGCATTTATCACGATCTCTTTAATTTCTTCTAAAAAAGCCATGCAGCGCTCAAGGTGCTTACTACTTGCGGTGATCAGGGCCTGAAATGAGAATGGCGGTAATTGTGCTACTCGTCGCTCCGCCAAACTATGTTTTGCAAAAAGATCATAATCTTGTAGCTGTAGCGCCTGATAAAGTGGATGCCCAACCTCATTAGTTTGTAATAGCACTTTGCCACCAGGTAAATGACGACCGGCCCTACCCGCAACCTGTAAAAGCTGTGCAAAAAGGCGTTCTGAAGAGCGGAAGTCATGGGTATAAAGACCACTATCGGCATTTAAAATACAGACTAGATTGAGCTTTTTGAAATCATGACCTTTGGATACCATTTGGGTACCGACTAAGATATCGACCTCACCCTCGTGCACCAAATCAAATAAAGCCTCTGCTTGACCCTTACGCTTAGTACTATCCGCATCAATACGCTGTATACGCGCGTCTGGAAACTTTTGAGCTAAGTACTCCTCAACCTTCTGGGTGCCACGTCCTAGTGGCTGAATATCTAAGTTACCGCATTCTGGGCAGGCATTAGGCGGACGTCGTTGCAAACCACAATGATGGCATTGCAAAACATAGCTATTAGGACCGCGACCGCCGCTATCGGTGCGATGCATCACCATATAAGCCGAACAACGTGTGCACTCACTATTCCAAGCGCAAGATGGACAATGTAAAACGGGCGCAAAACCACGCCTATTAATAAAAACCAAGGCTTGCTGACCACGCTCTATACACTGCTCGATCTCATCAAGCATAACTTGTGTCATACCCTCGTGTAATCGCTCTTTGCGTGTATCTATAAACTCAAAAGTAGGCTTAAAAGCAAGCTCACCGACTCGTTGGGGCAAAGTACATACATCGTATTTACCCTCTTGAGCATGATGCCAAGTCTCTAAAGAGGGCGTGGCTGAGCCCAGCACTACTGGAATGTTAAGCTGATGACCACGCCACACCGCAAGATCTCGCGCCGAATAACGTAATGCATCTAACTGCTTATAAGATGGATCGTGCTCCTCATCAATTACAATAAGCCCCAAGTTTTGGACTGGGGAGAAAATAGCCATACGAGTGCCAAGAATGATGTTGGCTTGTTTAGTCTGTACATTAACCCAAGCAGCTAAGCGTTGACCATCAGACAGGCTGCTATGCATAACAGCAATCTGCTCATTAGGAAAACGCTCTTGAAACTT
>JAAZGT010000142.1 GCA_012511095.1 Alcaligenaceae bacterium | reverse complement strand
GACCGATGAGCTAGCCGATAGTATTCGAAAGGTAATAGCACACAATAACCGTCAACAAATTTACAACATCAGACGATTAAGCTGGGCCTTTGGTCAGTTTATACGCTACGGCAGCTGGAATCCTGATATTGTGGCAAGGCTGTATCCAACCTCCCTTACCACCTATAACGACAACTTAGTTCACGAAAGCGTGATTATTCCCAAAGGGATAAAGACTATTACGTTAAATGGCCGATTACTGCACTATACCTATAAAAACATGGCCGAACATCTACAAAAATCAGTCAAATACGCTGAAATGTGGGCTGAACAGCGTGCACTTAGAGGTGAGAAATCAAGTATCAGCAAAGCTGTGCTCAAATCTATAGGTCGTTTCTTTAGAGACTACCTTCTTAAAAGAGGTTTTCTGGATGGGCTCGCTGGTTTTATGATTGTTGTTGTCACCATGCAAGGAACATTTAATCGATACGCCATGCTGCACTACAAGTCCAAGGAAAAGAAACAATGAGAATTCTTCAAATTAACATGGAAAAAGGCTGGCGTGGCGGTGAAAGCCAAACTCTACTTTCCATGGAGCAATTTCGTCAAGCAGGTCATGAGGTTGAACTCCTAGCGCGTGCTAATCAAGAGCTTGCGTTACGTGCTAAAAATGATGATTTCACAGTGCATACACAAAAAAAAGCATATCAAATTGCTTTCTTCTTTTTATTAGGACGAGCAAGAAAATACGATATTATTCATTGCCAAACTGCTAACAGTCTAACCTGGGCTGCCCTTTTTAGATCTTTTTTTAAAGGCAAACTCGTCTATACAAGACGCACTGCCTTTCCAGTCAAAGAGCGTCGTGAGCAAAGCACCAAGAAAAAATGGCAAAAAGCAGATTTATTTGTGGCTAATACCTTCGCCGGCATGTTAGAAGCACAGCGTTTAAAAGTCATTGACTCTGTGATGAGTGTAGAAGAATTTAAGCAAGCTACAAAATCTGGGAATAGAAGCAATTTAATTATCCCCAGTGCTACCGTCCCTGAAGAGTTTGACGCCACGCGCTTTAAAAACATCATTGATAAACATAATCTAAGAGGCAAGAAAATCATTGCTGTTATTGCAGCTCTTACTGAGGAAAAAGAACCTTTAGTACAAATCCATGCCATTCATCAACTAGCACAACAAAGACAAGACTTCGCTGTATTGCACTTTGGCGCTGGAAAAATGCTTGAAGAATGCAAAGCAAAGGTGCATGAGCTTGGCTTAGAGTCGACCTACTTATTTATGGGTTTTCAAAAACAAGTAGAGCAACTATTTAAAGGCTTTGATGCCTATTTATTGTGTAGCCGCTACGAAGGAGCTAATAATGGCATTATTAATTCTTTCTTTAATGAGGTGCCTGTAGTATCTACTGCTAGTGGCGGTCCTAACGAGTTGATTGGTGAGCAAAATGAGCGTGGCTATCTTTGTCCTGTAGGTGATTCAACCGCCATTGCCCAGGCCTTAAATCTTGCTTTGGATAAAAGCTCTGACACACAAGAACGTATTAATCGCGCTAAAGCATATGCACAAGCCAATCATACAGTTGAGGTCATGGCTCAACGTTATTTAGAGGCTTATCAAAACTTATTAAGTTAATATTTAAGTCAAAACCCTTCAAATCTATAGCGGAAAAGCATCATGCTTTATTCAAAAGGGCTATTCTGTAGATAATGACAGTCCAACACCTTGGGAGAAAGCCATGAGTCAAGCTACACAAACCGTAGATTACGCAAGTATTAGTACCAATATAGGCACTGTATTAGTAGCTAGCTTTGAGGATCAAATCTATACCATTTTATTGGGTGATTCAGAAAAAGAGCCGTTAAAAGATTTGCGTGACTACACTGCCAAACATTTACCAAATGCTGAGGTGATTAAAGCCAAAAAAGACAATGCTTTGGTGCACGATACTTTAAAGAACTTAAAAGCTTTTCTAAAAAGCCCTGATGTGGCTCTTTATAAGAAATTGCAAGCTCTCCCCCTTTATATAGAAGGCACGGATTTTCAGAAAAAAGTTTGGAAAGATGTTAAAACCATTCCAGTGGGGAGCACTCGTTCCTATAGCGAAATAGCGGAGCATATTGGCTCTCCTAAAGCGGTACGTGCTGTGGCGACTGCTTGCGCCCACAATCGTCATGGCATTGTTATACCCTGCCATCGTGTACTCCGTAATGATGGTGGCATCTCTGGATATCGCTGGGGTGTTGAGCGTAAGCTTAAAATTATTGAATTGGAGGCAAAAGCAGTTAAATGAGCTCTATAAAAAATCATCTTGATGATTGCAGCATCTGGGAAGCACGGTATAAGCCAGATCACCCTGACTCTACCTCTGAGCGCGAGGTTCGGACAAATTGGGAACGTGACTACGCACGGCTTATACACTCATCAGCTTTTAGGCGTATGCAATCCAAAACCCAAGTCTTAGGCTTGGGTGAAAGTGATTTTTATCGTACTCGTCTAACCCATTCCTTAGAGGTAGCACAAATTGGTGTGGGGATTGTACGTTGGTTAGAGCAAAAACTTCAGCGCAAAGACTTTCTAGTTAACAACATTGAAAGAACACGCAGCGATGAACTAACTAAACTATTGCCTGATTATGAGCTAATGAATGCTATTTGTCTTGCGCACGATATTGGCCACCCACCCTTTGGTCATGGTGGTGAGGTCGCGCTTAATCTTTGTATGCGTGATTATGGTGGCTTTGAAGGCAACGGTCAAAGTTTACGCATCTTATCGCGTTTAGATAAATACACCGAAGACAACGGCATGAACCCAACTCGTCGCTTGTTATTGGGTGTACTTAAATATCCGTTACCTTATAGTAAAACAGTAAATCCAAATGCCTATGGCAAACTAACTGAGCCTATCTGGCGCTGTAAAGCGGCCGAACAAACTCCACCAAAGTGTTTTTTAGACACTGAGCAAGAAATTGTCGATTGGATTCTAGAGCCATTAAATGATAAAGAAAGACGAGCTTTTACCTCGATAGAAGAACCCAAACCAGGTAAACAAAAACATTTCAAAACTCGTTATAAATCCTTTGATACTTCAATTATGGAGCTAGCAGATGATATTTCTTACGGTTTACACGATTTAGAAGATGCGATTTCCCTGGGCCTAATAACCCAAACCATTTGGCAAGTGCACTTCAAAGATCACCAGGATTTATTTGGCGCTATATTAGATGTTAAAGGCAAGGAAAGAAGTCCAGAGCAAAAGGCTCAGGAGGTAGAAAATAATTTGTTTTCTAGTCAAAGTTATAAGCGCAAACGTCAAATTGGTCGTCTAGTGCATAGCTGCATTACTAGTATTTATATTGATGAGTCAGGCGTAGAAAATGCCCAAGAGCCACTGATTAAATATAATGCCTATCTTGGTGAAGCTCAAAAAAAATTACTTGATCATATCTCTAAGCTAGTAATGGACAAAGTGATCCTCAGTTCCAATGTGCAACAGTTAGAGTTTAAGGGTCAAAAAATTGTCATTGAACTATTCCAAACACTAAGCGCAGACCCCCTCCGTCTATTACCAGAAAGTCATAAAGAGCGGTATATCAAAAGCCAAGAAGAAAACCCAGGTGATGAGTGGGCCTTAATGCGTATTATCTGCGACTTTATTGCAGGAATGACCGATGAATATGCGGCACGTTTTTATGAACGTATTTACCACCCTCATGAAGGCTCAGTGTTTGATCGTATGTAATTGGATTTAAATGAGAGATTTAATGTCAAATAGCAATCATGCGTTAAGCGTACCTGTATTGATGTATCATCACGTGACCCCTCAAGGAGGTTCACTCAACTGTAGTGTAAAAAACTTTGAGTCGCAAATGCGATTTTTAGCTAAACATGGCTATACTAGTCTTACAGCGGAGCAATTTGCAGGTTTCTTAAAAGGCGAGACCGTACCAAAAAAGTCTGTTGTGCTTACCTTTGATGACGGTTATTTAAATAACTATGAATATGCTCATCCCATCTTAGAAAAATATGGGATGCACGCATTAATGTTTGTTATTACTCAGTATTTACATGATGGCCCAACTCGTGCAACCATGTTAAATGGCGCCAATTTAAAGTATAGCCCAAGTCATCAAGAGTGTAAAAAGCTCATAGCCCAAGACCGAGCTAATGAGGTTATGCTACGCTGGGACGAGGTACGCGCTATGCAAAAGGCTGGTACCTTTGAATTTCATAGTCATACCCACACACACAATCGCTGGGATCTCCAGGAAGACAACTCTAACAAAAACGATAAATTTCGTGATGATCTACTGCAATCACAAATAGAACTTAAACAGCACCTTGGTACTGTGAGTGATCATTTTTGTTGGCCTCAAGGCTACTTTGATGATGACTATATCGCTATAGCAAAAGAGCTTGGTTTCAATAATCTTTACACCACTGATGCCTATGGTCTAAATCAAGCCCATAGTCCTGCGGATCATATTTATCGTAT
>JAAZGT010000141.1 GCA_012511095.1 Alcaligenaceae bacterium | reverse complement strand
CCTGCCTCAGTCAGTGCTTGATACGTTTCGGGGCCACTATAACCCTCGGGACGAGAAAGCACTACAAACATATTAGAAAAGTCAGCCGAGCCACCAATAATAAAACTGATGACCGGCATAATGACATCTTTTACTAAGGAGTCAATAATTTTACCAAACGCAGCACCAATGATGACACCGACAGCGAGGTCAATCATGTTGCCCTTAACTGCGAATTCTTTGAATTCCTGAATAAAACTAGAAGCCTTGCTCATAAAAATATCCTTTTCTCAGGTGTAACATTATTATAGAGTATATAATAAGGCGTTAAATGGTATTGCGTATAGTAATATTTTGTATATTTAGAATTACGTTTATACGATAATTGTGACGATTTGCGTCGCTTGTCGTTTAATTTTTTTAGACCTTGGCAGTAATAGGGAATGATATGAGTCAAGAATCTACAGTTTCAAAGGAGATGGTCGTTGTGGAGCAGGCATCGCCAAACGTGTTGCCTGACGATCCGGATCGTCGTTTTTGGTTAGGTACCGCCTGTGCGGTTGGTGGTGTTGCGGGGGTTGCTACGGTAATTCCGTTTGTTGCTTCTATGTCACCATCAGAAAGAGCAAAGGCTGCTGGTGCACCTGTTCAGGTTAATATTTCTGCAGTAGCACCAGGTCAGATGATTACAGCAGAGTGGCAAGGTAAGCCAGTATGGATTTTACGTCGTACGCCAGAAATGCTTGAATCACTTACTAAAATTACCGATGACTTGGTTGATCCAATGTCAGAGCGTCCAGGCTTTACACCTGATTTTGCCAAAAACGAGCATCGCTCTATTAAGCCTGAGTGGATGGTTATGGTGGGTATTTGTACGCACCTTGGCTGTTCTCCTACCGCTCGATTCGCAGCAGGGACCTCTCAGGGCATGGGCCCTAATTGGTTAGGCGGGTATTTATGCCCGTGCCACGGTTCTGTATTTGACTTTGCTGGTCGTGTGTTTAAAAACATGCCAGCCCCTGATAACTTACCCGTTCCTCCATACTATTTCGTTGATGATTCAAACATCATGATTGGTCTGGATAGTCCAGCTTAATCGCTTGGGAACTTGCAGGGATTATTAATTTTTAGCTAGTTTTATAAAGGAGCCTTACATGGCCGGCGAGAAAGTTGTTGAAACAACAGGTCTTCTTGGTTGGGTTGATAGACGTTTTCCTTTGACCAAAATGGTCAAGGATCACATGACCGAGTACTATGCCCCCAAGAATTTTAACTTCTGGTACTTTTTTGGTTCATTAGCCATGCTAGTGCTGGTTATTCAAATTTTGACCGGTATTTT
The DNA here is from genome assembly GCA_012511095.1 of Alcaligenaceae bacterium. GTDB lineage: Bacteria > Pseudomonadota > Gammaproteobacteria > Burkholderiales > Burkholderiaceae_B > Oligella. The sequence continues at coordinate 1,281 of JAAZGT010000141.1, read as the reverse complement.
CTTGGTAATGCACTATAAGCCTGATGCTGAATTGGCGTTTGCTTCAGTTGAGTACATCATGCGCGAAGTGCCCTTTGGTTGGGTTATTCGTTATATGCACTCTACAGGTGCATCAATGTTCTTCGTAGTGGTGTACTTACACATGCTACGCGGTATGTTATACGGTTCATACCGTAAGCCACGCGAGTTAGTGTGGATTTTCGGTGTGGCAATTTTCCTTGCCTTAATGGCAGAGGCCTTCTTTGGTTACTTATTACCTTGGGGGCAAATGTCATACTGGGGTGCTCAGGTTATTGTTAACCTATTCGCTGCTATCCCATTCGTAGGTGAGGGTTTATCTACTTGGATTCGTGGTGACTTCGTAGTTTCTGATGCGACGCTTAACCGCTTCTTCGCATTCCACGTTATCGCAATTCCATTAGTATTAATTGGTTTAATTGTTGCGCACATTATTGCTCTTCACGAAGTGGGTTCTAACAACCCTGATGGTGTTGAGATCAAAGAAAAGTTAGATGCTAACGGTCGTCCTTTAGATGGTATTCCGTTCCATCCGTACTACACAGTGCATGATATTGTTGGTATTGCAGGTTTCTTATTAGTATTTGCTGCAATTATGTTCTTTGCGCCAACAATGGGTGGTTACTTCATCGAGGCGAACAACTTTATTCCAGCTGACCCATATGTAACACCTCCGCATATTGCACCGGTTTGGTACTTCACGCCGTTCTACTCTATGCTACGTGCTACAACTGACGAGTTCACTTGGGTATTAGTTGGTTTCTGTGTGCTCTTTGCTATTGGTTTATTCTTTAGCAAAAATACGCGCGGTATTTGGAAGCTAATTTGGCCTGTTGGCTTAATTGTTTTAGCGGTATTATTCCGTGTGTTTGATGCTAAGTTCTGGGGTGTAGTAGTAATGGGTGGTACTGTTGTTATGCTTGGTTTCTTACCTTGGCTAGACCAGTCACCTGTTAAATCAATTCGCTACCGTCCGAGCTGGCACAAATTACTTTATGTAATCTTCATGATCAACTTTGTGGTCTTAGGTGTAATTGGTACAAAGGCGCCTTCAGAGCTTCTTAACCTTACTGCTCAAATCGGTACGGTTGTTTACTTGGCGTTCTTCTTCTTTATGCCTATTTGGAGTCGTTTAGGTACTTTCAAAGAGGTCCCTGAGCGCGTTACTTTCAAGAAACACTAAGAGCAAGGATGAATCATGTTTAAAAAATTATTAAGCGTTTTGGCTCTATCTGTGGCTGTTGTTACTTCTTCAACTGCAGT
>JAAZGT010000140.1 GCA_012511095.1 Alcaligenaceae bacterium | reverse complement strand
GCTCGTGCTGGTATTCCATTACAAGACTTAGAGTTCTGGCAGTTCCACCCAACAGGTGTTGCTGGTGCCGGTGTTCTAATTACCGAGGGTGTACGCGGTGAGGGCGGTATCTTATTAAATAAAGACGGTGAGCGCTTCATGGAGCGTTATGCACCAACTCTTAAAGACTTGGCTCCTCGTGACTTCGTTTCACGTTCTATGGACCAAGAAATTAAAGAGGGCCGTGGCTGTGGACCTAACGGTGACCACGTATTACTTAAGTTAGACCACTTAGGTGCCGATGTTATTAATAAGCGTTTACCATCGATTCGTGAGATTGCTATTCGCTTCGGTAACGTTGACCCATCTAAGGATCCAATCCCAGTAGTACCAACTATTCACTACCAGATGGGTGGTTTACCTACCAACATTCAGGGTCAAGTACTAGACTACGTTAACGGTGAAAACAAAGTAGTTAACGGTCTATACGCTGTTGGTGAGTGTGCTGCAGTATCTGTACACGGTGCTAACCGCTTAGGTACTAACTCGCTACTAGACTTAATCGTATTCGGTCGCGCAACTGGTAACTATTTAGTTGAGCAACATCTTGAGAAGCAAGTAAATCACCAAGATTTACCTAAAGAAGCTGTTGAAAAATCACTTAGCCGCGTTCATGAGCTTGAAAACCGTACTTCTGGTGAGAAAGTTCAAGACGTTGGTGACGCAATGCGTATCTCTATGCAGACGCACTGTGGTGTATTCCGTACCCTAGAGCTACTTAATGAGGGTGTTACGCAGATTGATGAGATTGCTGAGCGTGCTAACCATATTTACTACAAAGACAAATCTAAAGTCTTTAATATGGCTCGTCAAGAAGCACTTGAGATCGCGAACATGGTTGAAGTTGCTCGTGCTACCATCAACTCAGCTGCGGCACGTACCGAAAGCCGTGGTGCTCACGCCTTAGATGATCATCCTGAGCGCGATGATGAGAACTGGTTAAAGCATACTTTATGGTACTCAGAAGGCAATCGTCTAGAGTACAAGCCAGTTGAGATGAAGCCATTAACGGCTAAGTCTGTGGCTCCTCAATCACGTACATTCTAAGAGGTATAGGTAAGAATTATGTCTAAACGAACTGTTAAATTTGAGATTTACCGCTACGATCCTGATAAGGACGAGCGTCCTTATATGCAAAAGCTCGATGTAGAGCTTGGCCCTAATGACAAAATGTTATTAGACGCTATTGTGCGCATTAAAAATGACGTTGATGATAGTATTTCTATCCGTCGCTCATGCCGTGAGGGTGTGTGTGGTTCTGACGCCATGAACGTAAATGGTAAAAACATGCTTGCATGTATTACTAACTTACGTGACTTAAAAGAGCCGATTGTTTTACGTCCGCTACCAGGTTTACCTGTGGTGCGTGACTTGATTGTTGACATGACTCATTTCTTCAATCAGTATCACTCGGTGCGTCCGTACTTAATTAACAATACACCTGCTCCCGAAAAAGAGCGCTTACAGAGTCCAGAAGCTCGTGAAGAGCTTGATGGTCTGTACGAGTGTATTTTATGTGCTTGCTGCTCGACTTCATGTCCTTCATTCTGGTGGAACCCAGATAAGTTCGTAGGTCCTGCAGGCTTATTACAGGCTTATCGCTTCTTAGCTGATAGCCGTGATGAAGCAACGACAGAGCGTCTAGATAACCTAGAGGATCCGTTCCGCTTATTCCGTTGTCACTCAATTATGAACTGTGTGGACGTTTGTCCTAAGGGTCTAAACCCTACTCGTGCGATCGGTAAGATCAAAGAGATGCTAGTTCGTCGTACAGTTTAATACTGTATGATAAACACTTTAGAGTGCAAGGGATGAGCATATCAGACGTTGAACTCGCACGAGCCCGCCTTCGCTGGCGTGCTCGTCGCGGTTTACTAGAAAACGATTTAATCCTTACTCGCTTTCTTGACCAATACGAGGAGCAATTAAGCGACGAGGATGTACTATCGCTGACGAAACTTTTTCAGCTAGACGACAACCAGCTACTGGAGATTTTATTAGGTAAAACTGAGCCACAAGGTGAATACTACACTGACAATATATGCCGCTTGGTTCAGATTATTCGTGATGCCTAATATGGTTTAACCTTTAGCTTTATATAAAAAAGGAAAAATCGAGATGCAATTATCCGATAAAAAAGCTACTTTAAGCTTTTCAGACGGTTCGCCATCAGTTGAGCTGCCGGTTTACAAAGGTACTGTTGGCCCTGACGTAATGGACATTCGTAAACTATACGGTCAAACTGGCCAGTTTACGTATGACCCAGGTTTCATGTCCACAGCATCATGCAGCTCTTCAATCACTTATATTGATGGTGATAAGGGGGAGTTACTTTATCGTGGTTATCCAATTGAGCAGTTAGCTGTCAATTGTGATTTCCTAGAGGTTTGCTATCTGTTATTACACGGCGAGCTACCTAACGCAGAGCAGAAGAAAGCGTTTGACGAATCTGTGAACAGACACAATATGGTTCACGAGCAGATGCACTTCTTCTTACGCGGTTTCCGTCGTGATGCACACCCTATGGCTGTTTTAACAGGCCTAGTAGGTGCAATGTCTGCTTTCTACCATGATTCAACAGACATTAATAATCCGCAGCATCGTGAAATCTCTGCAATTCGCTTAATTGCTAAAATGCCTACTTTAGTAGCGATGACTTACAAGTTCAACAAGGGTGAGCCATACATTTACCCTCGTAATGACTTGTCATACAGCGGTAACTTCATTCGCCAGATGTTTGCCACACCTTGCGAAGACTACGAGGTTAACGAAGTTGTTGAGCGCGCATTTGACCGCATCTTAATCTTACATGCTGACCACGAGCAAAACGCTTCGACTTCTACTGTAAGACTTTGTGGTTCTTCTGGTACTAACCCATTTGCAGCAGTATCTGCTGGTGTTGCTTGTCTGTGGGGTCCTGCTCACGGTGGTGCTAACGAGGCATGTTTAAACATGCTTGAGCATATCCAAGCTAATGGCGGTATCGAGAAGGTTGGTGCCTTCATGGAGTCAGTTAAAGACAAAAACAGTAATACTCGCTTAATGGGTTTCGGTCACCGTGTGTACAAAAACTACGACCCACGTGCTAAGTTAATGCAAGAAACTTGTAAAGAGGTTCTAACTGCATTAGGTTTAGAAGACGATCCTTTATTCAAGATTGCTATGGACTTAGAGCGTATCGCACTTGAAGACGAATACTTCGTTGAGCGTAAGCTATACCCTAACGTAGACTTCTACTCAGGTATTGTTCAACGCGCTATTGGTATTCCAACTCAGTTGTTTACTGCGATCTTCGCATTAGCTCGTACTGTTGGTTGGATTGCTCAGTGGAACGAAATGATCAGTGACCCTGATTTCAAGATCGGTCGTCCGCGTCAGCTATACGTTGGCGCTGCTAAGCGTGATGTACAGCCTATCGCTTCTAGATAATATTTTATTCTAGAAATTTCGGTAGAAAATCCCCGGAACATTCGGTTCGGGGATTTTCTTTTTTTAGTTAGTAGTTATAATATTTGTTCTTTTAAAACAATCGCTACTTATTTCATTGGAGAGTCATTGTGGAGCAAAATCCAAGCATACCTAACCATGCTTTGCCTTCCTATTTAGACCAAAATGATGTTGGTGCTTGGGGCATCTTCTTACAACAAATTGATCGTATTGCCCCATATATGGGTAGCTTATCCCCGTGGATTGAAACGCTAAAACGACCCAAAACCATCATGATTGTTGATGTGCCGATTGAATTAGATGATGGTACCCTTGCGCATTTTGAGGGTTATCGAGTTCAACACAATACGATCCGTGGTCCTGCTAAGGGTGGGGTGCGTTTTCACCAAGATGTCAATCTATCCGAGGTGATGGCTCTAGCGGGTTGGATGTCTATTAAATGTGCTGCCGTTAATTTACCCTTTGGTGGTGCAAAAGGCGGTATTCGTATCGACCCACGCAATTACTCTCAAAAAGAATTAGAGCGTGTTACACGTCGCTATACTTCCGAAATCGGTGGCATCATTGGTCCACTAAAAGATATTCCTGCCCCTGACGTTAATACAGGTCCCCAAGAAATGGCTTGGATGATGGATACCTATTCGATGAACCAAGGTCACACTACAACGGGTGTGGTGACTGGTAAGCCGATTGCCTTAGGTGGTAGTTTAGGTCGCGTAGAAGCGACTGGGCGTGGCGTTTACGTAGCGGCATGTGAAGCAGCTAAAGATGTCGGTTTAGACCTTAAAGGTGCCCGTGCTGTGGTTCAAGGTTTTGGTAATGTGGGTGGTACAGTTGCCCGTTTACTCTTTGAGTTAGGTACCAAAATTGTTGCCCTAGAAGATCACACAGCTGCAATTGCTCACGAAGAGGGTATCGATATTTTCAAGCTTCTAGAGCACGTAGAAATGACTGGTGGTATTAAAGGCTTTGAGGGGGCTACTGAGATCACTGATGAGGAGTTTTGGGCTACCGAAACTGATCTTCTAATCCCAGCCGCCTTAGAAAACGTGATTACCGAAAAAAACGCTCACACCATTAAGACAAAGATCTTAGTTGAGGGTGCAAATGGCCCAACCACACCTGCAGCAGATGATATTTTGCAAGATAAAGGTGTCTATATTGTGCCTGATGTATTAGCTAATGCAGGGGGTGTGACAGTAAGTTATTTTGAGTGGGTACAAGACTTCTCAAGTTTCTTCTGGACAGTTGATGAGATTAATCATCGCCTAGATCGTATGATGCGAGAGGCTTATCGTGCCATTCGTGATACTGCTAAAAAGCATAATATTTCACTGCGTACAGCAGCCTTTGTGATTGCTTGTACACGTATTTTAGAGCAACGTAAGGTGCGTGGTCTATATCCATAATCTTTAAAATATTATTTTAATATGTAGAGCGCTAGGAGTTTTCCTGGCGCTTTTGCGTTTTTCCTCTCTGCACAGCGGTTGCTGTGGTGCCCACTGCGGCACATACTAT
>JAAZGT010000139.1 GCA_012511095.1 Alcaligenaceae bacterium | reverse complement strand
TTAGGCGGTTTTGGTGCATTATTCGAGGTGCCTAAGCGCTATCAAGAGCCTGTGTTAGTGGCTGGTACAGATGGCGTAGGTACTAAATTACGCTTGGCCTTTGACTGGGATAAGCATGACACCGTTGGTATCGATTTAGTAGCGATGAGTGTTAATGATATCTTAGTACAGGGTGCTGAGCCTTTATTTTTCCTTGATTACTTTGCTTGTGGTGTGTTGTCAGTTGATAAAGCCGCAGCAGTAGTTGGTGGTATTGCCAAAGGCTGTGAGCTTTCTGGTTGTGCCTTAATTGGTGGTGAAACCGCCGAAATGCCAGGTATGTATCCTGAGGGCGAATACGATTTAGCAGGTTTTGCTGTTGGTGCAGTTGAAAAGTCTAAAATTATTAACGGTTCAACCATCGCTGCAGGTGACGTGGTTATTGCCTTAGCTTCAAGTGGTCCACACTCTAATGGTTATTCTTTAATTCGTAAGATCATTGACCGTGCAGGCATTAAGCCGACGGATCCATTTAATGGCACTACCTTTGGTGAAGCGATTATGGCGCCAACGCGCTTGTACGTTAAACCAGTATTGGCTGCTATTGAGCAGTTTGGTGAGTCAATCAAAGGTTTAGTACACGTTACTGGGGGTGGTTTATTAGAAAATATTCCACGTATTGTGCCTGAGGGTTTAGCTGCTCATTTACAAAAGGGCGAATGGCAGTTGCCACCTTTATTCCAATGGTTACAAGAGCAGGGTAATGTTGATACTCAAGAGATGTATCGTGTCTTTAACTGTGGTCTAGGTATGGTTATGGTGGTCTCGGCTGATCAAGCTGATGCAATCAAAGCCCAGCTAAGCGAGGCAGGTGAGACTGTTTACCACCTCGGTGAGATTGTAGAGCAGGGCGATGGTCCTCGCGTTGTGGTTAATGAGTAGTTTAGATATAAACTATTAGTCAATCAAACCTAACTGACGACTAGTGTCTAATACTTGTCTCGGTACATTTTCAGAAAAGCAGTCAATTTGAATTCGTTCAGGTTGACTGCGTAACCACGTGATCTGGCGTTTAGCCAATTGTCTGGTAGCTGCTATACCGCGCTCAATGGCTTCTTCATAGCTGCAATTATTAGCTAGATGATCCCATAATTGCCTATAGCCTACACAACGAATAGACGGTAGCTCAGGGTGTAAATCCTCACGCTCATAGAGTCGTTTTACCTCATCTAAAAAACCCATCTCCATCATTTGCATAAAGCGTTTTGCAATTTGTTTATGCAGTAAACTGCGGTCCACTGGCTCTAAGCTAATGGTCACAAAGTCATAATTATGATCAGGTTCTTTTTTCTGAGCCAACAGAGTTGACATGGCTTGGCCACTGAGTTCGATAATTTCTAGGGCACGAGAAATACGTTGACTATCATTAGGGGCCAACCGTTCGGCGGTAATAGGGTCTAGTTTAGCTAATTTTTCGTGTAAGGCAGGCCACCCTAAGGCAGCGGCCTCAGCCTCAATTTGTTCTCGTAGCGTGGCATCGGCCTTAGGTAGATCGTGCATTCCTTCACGTAAAGCCTTGTAATACATCATGGTGCCACCTTCGATAACAGGGCGACGACCGCGTGCTTGGATTTCAGGAATGAGTTTTAGGGTATCGCTTACAAAATCAGCTGCACTATAACTTTCAGCGGGGTCGCGTATATCGAGTAAATGGTGTGGTACCAAGGCTTGCTCAGTGGCACTGGCTTTAGCGGTACCAATATCCATACCCTTATAAATGGTGGCTGAGTCCATTGAAATAATCTCAATGGGGGTGATTTCAGCAAGTGCCAAGACCGAAGCGGATTTGCCGGCAGCAGTAGGGCCGGCGATACAGAGAATTTTTTTGTTCATGTTATTAGTTACTCGCCACGCATAAAGAGTTTATCCAAATCACGCATGGACCATTGGAACCACGTTGGACGACCATGGTTGCAGTTATCGGCTTTATCAGTGGCTTCCATCGCTCGTAAAAGCGCATTCATTTCAGTAATGGAAAGAAATTTATTTGCACGCACTGCACCATGACACGCCATGGTGGCAAGAATTTCATTGCGTTGTAAAGCAAGACGCTCTGAGCTACCAATATCGTGAATGTCTTTTAAAACGCCAAGTACTAAACTCTCAATATCGCCACGTGCCAAAAGCGCTGGAACGGCTCGTACTGTGATACTTTTTGGACCGCTCGCACTGAGATGTAAACCTAATTCACGTAAAAGCTCTTGTTCCGACTCCACAACGGCCACATCGGTTTCAGAGCATGATATTAAATAAGGTACTAAGAACTCTTGAATCACAATATCGTCTGCATCGTGTAAATGCTTTAATTGCTCATAAACGACGCGCTCGTGGGCGGCGTGCATATCCACTAAGACCATACCGGAGCGATTTTGCGCCAAAATATAAATACCATGTAATTGACCAATGGCCATGCCTAATGGGAAATCATCGGTCTCAGTTGCAGTTGGGTCTTGGCTCTGAACAGTTGCAGTTTGTGTAGTAGTCGCAGCTGCCATAGTAGGACTGGCTGTACCAACATTTGCACCTTCTTGATTAATAGGCGCATAAGCCGAACGCCAATCGCCTGTTGGAGGTAGATTAAGTGAGTCTTGGCTATAGCCTGGAGCTGTGTATTTAGGATAGGTTCCAGATGGTACTGTGCCTTGAGACATTAAGTGTGGTTGTGGATTGAGTGCAGCTTGAGCCGCGAGCCCCTGTTGAGTTGCCACTGTGCCATCACCCGCACGACCTAGAGAGCTCATTACCGCATCGGCATCACTCTGGTTTTGACCACCAGTATTTGATAGGGTTGCGCCCAAAGCTTGAGTAAATAAACGGTGGACAGCACCTGATTCCCTAAAACGCACCTCACTTTTAGCTGGATGCACATTGACATCTACCAGCTCGGGTGAGATTTCTAGGAAAAGCACATAGGCAGGTTGGCGATCACCATGCAACACATCACTATACGCCTGGCGAATGGCATGACTGACGGTCCGGTCACGTACAAAGCGACCATTGACGAAAAGATATTGTTTATCAGCACGCGCTCTGGCCGCGGTTGGATGAATAATCATACCGTGTACGCGCGCCAGACCATGGTCCATTTGCACCTCTAGGCCATGCTCAATAAACTCCTCACCAATCACATCACGCACACGTTGAAATGCATCTGTGGCAAGCCATTGCTTATAAGGTCTTTGATTGTGGAAGATTCTGAAACTGACCTGAGGATTAGCCATGGCAATACGCTCAAGCGCGTCAACTGCGTGACCAAACTCAGTTCCCTCTGTTTTAAGGAATTTACGACGTGCAGGTATATGCTCAAATAACTGCTTAACATCAACCGTAGTGCCCACACCACCCGCTGCTGGTGTGATTTCCTTAGTGGTGCCGCAAATACTAAACGCATGCTCTTGATCGGCGCTGCGAGAGGTAATAGTCATACGACTAACCGAGGCGATAGAAGCTAAGGCCTCACCCCTAAAACCCATTGAATCCACAGACTCCAATTCCTCGAGGGAGCGAATCTTACTGGTGGCGTGTTGCGTAATGGCCAAGGGCAGTTCATTTTGAGGAATACCACTACCATCGTCGATCACGCAGATACGGCGAATACCGCCACCCTCAAGGCGCACCTCGATTTGGGTACTACCAGCATCAATGGCATTTTCTAGTACCTCTTTGAGCACAGAAGCCGGACGCTCAATTACCTCGCCAGCGGCGATTTGATTAATTAATTGCTCGGGAAGGGGGCGGATTTCTTTTCTTTGATTCATGCCGTACATATTAAAAAACCGCTCGATATTAATCAAGCGGTTTTCAAATTCATTTTATTAAATTTACATCAATAATTTAGCGACTAGCTAATGGTGGATTGGTCGCTAAATAATCTTTTAAACCACTTAAAATGCCTTGAGCTAATGCGCGTTGGTTACTTTTAGAACGTAGGAATTGCTCCTCTCGTGGATTAGAAATAAAAGCAGTTTCCACTAAAATTGATGGGGTATCAGGTGAGCGTAATACGGCAAAGCCAGCTTGCTCAACGCGACGACTGTGAACACCATTAACCTTACCTAAAGAGCTCAAGACACGGTGGCCAATTTGTAAGGAGTCCTGAATCTGTCTAGAGGTCGACATATCTAACAGCACGCTTGCAGTATTTCTGTCGTGAGCACCAAAATCTACACCGCCGATCATATCGGCTTGGTTCTCGCGATTAGCTAACCATTTGGCGGCAGCGCTACTGGCACCCTTATTAGAAAGAGTAAAAACAGTAGTTCCTTTGGCATTGGGGTTAGTAAAGGCATCGGCGTGGATAGATACAAAGATATCGGCTTTAACACGACGTGCTTTTTGCACTCTCACTTGTAACGGTACAAAGAAGTCAGCATCACGCGTCATATAAGCACGCATATTAGGCTGAGCATTGACTAGATCGCGTAGTTGCTTACCAATGGCTAAGACCACATCCTTTTCACGTGTGCCACGAGGACCAATAGCGCCTGGATCCTCGCCGCCATGGCCTGGATCAATGGCAATTAAAACAGGACGTCTTGATCCTCTACCACGTTGTGGAGCCAGTCCTGTCGGTGGTGGCGTAGGAGCGACTTGACCAGCTACTGTAGGTGCATTAGTGGTCGGACGGCTACCACCTAGCTGGTCGATAATGCCAGCCAAAGGGTCGTCGCCAGCTGAAGAGTCGATTAAAGCCATTAGCGGGTCATGCGCAACCTTAGGATAAAGGTCTAATACCAGACGGTATTGATAATCACCAATAGGCTTCAAGGTAAAGACTTGGGGCGCAATGGTTTGCTTTAAATCCATCACCAGACGCACCACATCAGCACGGTTTTGCGCAACGCGGATAGAGCGAATATATGGATCATTAGGTTTAATTTGAGAAACCAAAGAGTTTAGCGTTTGGTTTAGGCTAATGCCTTGTAAATCCACCACTAAACGGCTTGGGTTATCAAGCATAAAATGCTCGGCATTAAGTGGCGCGCTTAATTCAAGCGTTACGCGCGTGTATTCGTCAGCAGGCCAGGTACGGACTGCTAATACCTTAGCTTCGGCAGCGTGGGCCCATTTAGGGACAACACTTAGGGTAAAAATGCTACCCGCAAAGCCCAAAGCGCGGCGACGTTCTACGCCTTTGTCTGTGAGTTTAGATTGTTTAGCCATTGTTTCCCTTTGTCTGAAATTGCTGATAATACAGCCTCTCTTCCCTCGTCTTGATAAGTTAAATGCAGTCTTAAATCAGGCGGCGGAAGTTGTTCATTTGCTTTTTCTGACCACTCAACCAAGACAATTGCTTGGTCAAGAAGTTGCTCCTCAAAACCGGCCTCTTGCCATTCGTCGGAGTCATTAAACCTATAAAAATCAAAGTGATATAAGTATAATCTAGAAACATTATAGCTTTCAAGTAGGGTATATGTGGGACTTTTTATCCTACCTGTTACACCTAAAGCTCTTAGAAAAGCACGAGCAAAAGTAGTTTTACCAGCACCTAAATCACCATGCAAATAGATACGAGCACCTGTGAACTGACTGAGATCGGGTTCGCAAGTGCTTGATAAATCAGGGAAAATTGCTTTGGCTAGTTGTTGAGCAAAAGTATTGCTTGCCTCTTCATCTTTTAAAAAGAGGCGATATTGACTCAATTCTTGATTCATTTAAATTTTGCTTGATTACGCGATATATATGTTAAGTAGATGAATTATAAGCTATTGATCTTAACTAATTGCTTAAAAATAACGAGTAAGTGTTTGTAAGAGGTTCGTATTGACTATCACATAAAGCCAAATCGGTAAGCTTAGTAAACAGCTAAGGGTTTGTACCGAAATAATGTTAGCCACTAAACGGGCATCACCCCCCATACGTACCGCTAATACATAAGCCGCTGGCGCGGTAGGAATGGCTGCAAAGATAATGAACATCTGTGTCTGCAAGGTGCTAAAGCCCATAATTAATGAAATAATTAGGGCAAAAATAGGCATCATTACTAAACGTGAAACTGTCATCCACGCCACTAAAGGCGCATTTTCGGTGCCTTCTCTAAGCTTTAAGGCAGCGCCAATACAAATTAGACCCAGCGGGATAGAGGCTTGACCTAGTTTTAATAGCGTATTATCTGCGACCTCGGGTAATTTAAAGCCAAGTAGGTTTAAGACAACGGCAGATACCGTGGCAAGAACTAGGGGGTTGCTAATTATCGACTTCAAAATATTCCCACCTTGCTCAGCAGCCAAAGCCCTTACCGCTAATATATTAACTAAGGGTACGGTAAAGCCAATAAATACAGCCATTACCGCCAAACCCTCGGTGCCACCTACTGATGGGCCGATGGATAAAGCAAGATAAGTACTAAAGCGATAAACACATTGTTGTGTGGAATTTGCGGCCCGATCACTGATTTTTATGATTTTTAACACAGGTTTAGCCAAACTCGCTAACAACAAGCCACTAAAGGCTAAAAACACACAGGCCAGAAAAGAGGTGCTTGCAGTATTTAGGCTAAGCGAGCTGGAGAGCACCGAGCGAAATAACAGCGCTGGAAACATGATGAAATAAACCATCTTTTCGGTGGCTGCAAAGAACTCTCGATTGAATTTTAGCTTATTGAGCATGAACCATCCAAGAGCGACCAAGATAATATCGGGTAAGAGAATAAATAAAATGGTCATAAATAATCCGTACCGACGTGTGCTGTAAGATTGCTCAATTGAGGTTCATAAAATACACTTAAGTATAGCTGAAATTAAAAAACTTGAAATTGGAAATACGATGCAAGAAAGCCATATCACTTCTTTTTTAGACACCCTATGGTTAGAAGACGGGCTATCTAAAAACACCTTGGCTGCTTATAGACAAGATATGAATGCCTTTTTAAACTTTTTAAAAGAAAAGCGTCATAATCTATCGCTTATGTCAGTTAAAGCAGAAGATATACAGGCGTGGTTGGCGCAAATGCATTTGCAAACTAAAGCCAGCACGGCCAATAGGCGTCTAGCAACCCTTAGGCGGTTTTATGCTTGGGCCATTCAGCGCCATTATATGGAAGAGGATCCTTGTTTGCATATCAAAGCAGCTAAGCAAGCGGCGCGTTTTCCTAATAGTTTAAGTGAGGCCCAAGTTGAGCTATTATTAGCCGCCCCCGATTTGAATACCCCCGGAGGCCTTCGCGATAGGGCCATGTTAGAAACCCTATATGCCACGGGTTTAAGGGTGACTGAGTTAATTAGTCTTAAAAGCTTTAATTTAGCCTTAAACGAGGGTTTTGTGCGCGTTATTGAGGGCAAGGGTGGCAAAGACCGTATCGTACCTTTAGGTGAGGAGGCGATGTATTGGCTAAGCCGTTATATTAGTGAAGCTAGACCGGAATTACTTAAAGGACGTCTTGATGATGCCGTTTTTATTACCCGCTTAGGAAAGGGTATGAGTCGCCAGGCCTTTTGGCAATTGATTAAAAAATACGCACAACAACAAGATATTCAAGTGCCACTATCACCTCATGTGTTAAGGCACGCTTTTGCCACGCATTTACTCAATCATGGCGCTGATCTACGGGTGGTACAGATGTTATTAGGCCATGCAGATATATCAACAACGCAAATTTATACACATGTGGCGCGAGAGCGATTAAAGATTCTTCACCAAAAACATCATCCAAGAGCCTAAAAAAGCTGCTCAAAACACTTACAAAATGTTAAATTATGCAAGTCTTGAGTTTTAATCTTAAAGGTTTAAAATTCAAGACTGAAAAAAGGATAAAAGCCAATTTTTGTAAAAGGAGACATAATGGCCGATTTTGATACAGGTCTTGGCAAAAATGCAGCAAACTACGAGCAACTTACACCTATCGATTTTTTGCTCCGTGCCCACGAGGTCTATGGCAATGAATTATCAATTGTGCATGGTGCGATTCGCCAGACTTGGACAGAGACCTATAACCGTTGTCGTCAATTAGCTTCTGCCCTTAGGCAAAATGGCGCTCAGCGTAGCACCACAGTAGCAACACTTTTATACAATACCCCGGCTATGGTTGAGGCAACCTTTGGTGTGCCGATGTCAGGTGGTGTGCTTTTAGCACTTAATGTACGCTTAGAGACAGAGGGTATGTTGTTCTGCTTACAGCATGGTGAAGCTGAGTTTTTGATCGTTGACAGTGAGTTTGCGCCATTAATTCCTGAAATTAAAGCCGCTATGCCTGAGTTAAAAATCATTCAGGTTAATGATGAATTAGGCCCTAAAGATGTTGAGCCCTTTGGTGATACTGATTATGAGTCTTTTTTAGCATCGGCTAAAGATATTAATAACTGGGTTCTACCCGAAGATGAGTGGGATGCCATCGCCCTAAACTACACTTCAGGCACCACAGGCAATCCTAAGGGCGTGGTGTATCATCACCGTGGTGCGGCTATTAATGCACTATCACAAGTTTTAGAATTCGATATGCCTAAGCGTCCAGTGTATTTATGGACCTTACCTTTATTCCACTGTAATGGTTGGTGTTTTGCTTGGACCATTGCTGCCCGTGGTGGCGTTAACGTGTGCTTACGTAAGTTTGAGCCTAAGTTATGTTTTGATTTAATTCGTCAAGAGCGTGTTGGCTATTACTGCGCTGCACCGGTGGTGCATGCCGCCTTAGCTAATGCCCCTGAAGAAATGAAACAGGGTGTGGAGCACGAGGTTAATGCGATGATTGCTGGCGCTGCGCCTCCTGAGGCTGTTTTAGCGCGCATGGAAGAAATGGGCTTTAATATGACGCATGTTTATGGCTTAACCGAGGTCTATGGTCCTTCGGCTTCTTGCGTTGAGCACGACGATTGGGCCGAGTTGTCGATGGAGGAGCGTGCAATGAAAAAAGCGCGTCAAGGTGTGCGCTCTGCCGTGGTAGCTGGTTTCACCGTGATGAATCCAAATACCATGGAGGTTGTGCCAGCTGATGGAGAAACCATTGGTGAGCTTATGTTCCGCGGTAATATTGTCATGAAAGGGTATTTGAAAAACCCTGAGGAAACTGAGAAGTCATTTGCGGGTGGTTGGTTCCGCACTGGTGACCTCGGCGTGCTACACCCCGACGGTTATGCTCAAATTAAAGACCGCAGTAAAGATATTATTATTTCTGGCGGTGAAAACGTTTCCAGTATTGAAATTGAAGACGCACTCTATAAATACCCTGGCGTTGCTAACGTAGCCGTAGTGGCCTTAAGCGATGAAAAATGGGGTGAGATACCCGTCGCCTTCGTTGAGTTGGATGAGGGCGCTGCGGTTACCGAAGAGGAGTTAGATCAATATTGCCGTAAGCATTTAGCTGGATTTAAACGCCCTAAACATTATGTTTTAGGTGAATTAGCTAAAACAGCCACAGGTAAGATTCAAAAGTTTGAGCTTAGAAAGCAGGCCGAAGAGTTATTTCTATAGGTTTTGATTTCCTATCAATCATAAAAAGCACATGGCATTCGCTATGTGCTTTTTGTCCTTGTAGTTTTGAATAATTATTTTTATCGCTTAGAATCATTAAGGTCATTAGAATTTAAAAAGAGCCTTAAAGGCGTAAGGGGTAGGCGTCATGCTAGATAGTTTAATACGAATTTCAAGGCAAGAGCTGTTGGACTTAGATCCAGCAAGTACCACGGTGATCACGGTCAATAACCGTATGGCCATTCAATTAAAAAAGACTTTAATTGAGGCTAATCGGAGTCACACAAAGGTGTTCGAATTAGCTCAGATACAACCTTGGTCAAACTTCGTAGAGTCGCTAAATGAGCAAGTGATTTTTGTCTTAGGTGAGCTGCCTGCTTCTAAGCAACTTAGTCATTTTGCCTCCTTATTATATTGGGAGGCAGTTCTCGAAGAGCAGCAATTAATTACTTTAAACCTCACAAAATTAGCTAAGGTGTTGGCCGATGCTCATAGTTTGCAGCTTGAATGGGCTATTGAGGTCGATGGCACTGAGGAAACGCCCGAGTACACCGAGTATAAAAATATCCGTGAGCATTATCTGCAAAGACTAAGAGATCGTGACGTCATTGACGGGCCATTAAGAGACCAATGGTTATTAAATCAATTAGAGCAATGTGTTGAGTTTGTCGAGTACAGCGCTGAGGATGAGCAGCAGGGTAGCCTAGATTTTGCCCCAACTTATAAATCAAAACTCGTTTCTGAACAGATTGTTTTATTAGGTTTTAATGAGTTATCCGCCTTTCAACAGGCTTTATTAAAGCATTGTCATTCCTTAGGGGCTAAGCTTTATGTATTAGAGCCAGAAGCTAGCCAAGTAGCAGGGCTACAGGTACGTAGTGCGCATAGTCGCAGTCAGGAGTTAGCGGCTGCAGTAGCGTGGGCCAAGCAAAAACTAAATGATAATCCCCAAGGTCACTTTGCGATTATTGACCCTTTATTGCAAACAGAGGTCGATACTGTACGACGTTATTTGCATGAGCAAATTCAAGAGTCTGGTCTTAAAACGGATTTGCTCTATAACGTAGCTATTGGCCGAGCTTTAAGCGATTGGTCCATTGTGCGCTCTGCTTTAGCGTGGTTGGGTTTATTCATCAAGCTAGAACAAAATAATCGTATCGCCACCCATGTCTTGGGTGAGTCATTGCTATTAGCACAAGAGGGCTTGATGTCGAATTATGCTGATGAACTCACAAAAATCGATCGTGGTTTGCGTAGAGAAAGTCGGATTAGTTATAGCAAAAATCAAGTGCTAAAGTTTTTCTACGATATATCGGATGAGTTTAGTGCTCTGGTTGAGACTGCTACAGAGATTTTCTCCAATGCCAGTAGTTTAAGCTTAAATCAATGGCTGCAAAAATTCAAACACTTTTTAGCTGTCTTCCAATTCCCTGGACTGCCTAAATTGAGTTCTGTGCAATATCAAGTTTGTCATGCCTTTGAGCAAGCTCTTAAAAACGCCACCGCTTTATCGCCTGTCTTAGATAAGATGACAGCAGCTGAGGCCTTTTATTTATTTGAACGTTTCTGCAAGCAACAGCTGTTCCAGCCACAGCGTGCAGCTACAGCACGTCTCGATGTGCTGGGTATGTTAGAAGCCGAAGCCGCAAAATGGGATGCAGTGTGGATTTTAAGTATGCAAGATGATGTCTTGCCAACAGTGCCTAAGCCTAACCCTCTAATTCCAAAAACGGCGCTCCAGCGAGTGGGTGCTCCGCGTTCTGACCATCAACGCGAATTTGTATGGGCAGAATTAATGCTACGTAGTCTCTTAGAAACAGCACCTGAAATCAACATTAGTTGGCACGCCTTTAGTGGTGAAATGCCGACCAAGGCTTCGCCTTTATTGGCTCAATACTTAGCTGAAGATCAGTGGCGAGATCTAAATGACGAAGCCTTAGAGGGGGCGGATGCTACTCAGAGCGTTGAGACGGCAACAGAGGTCGAGTTAGAGTATCTTAGCGATAATTATGGTCCTAAAGTTGATGGGCTACTCAAAGGCGGTTCGCGCCTCATTGATCTGCAAGCTATTAATCCTCAATGGGCTTTTGCTACCTATCGTTTACATATGGAGGAGTTCTGTCCTTATCCGCGATATGAGCTAGATCGTTTGCAACGAGGAAACTTCATCCACGCTGCCTTAGAGGAGTTTTGGCGTGATGTACAAGACCAAGTGACTTTAAAAGCGATGGACCAAGCGACACTCAATGCCAAGATTAGTGAGGTGGTCGAAAAATGCGCCAAGAGCGAACTGCTTTTTGATTCAAAGGCCTTACTCGAGTTGGAAAAAAACTTTGCCAAAAGTCAGCTCTATTATTTCCTGAGTATGGAGCAAGAGCGCGACCATAGCTTTAGGGTAGAAGAGGTTGAGAAAAGTGCTGAGGTTATGGTTTCAAATATTAAGCTTAGGGTCAAAGTCGACCGCATTGATTACTTAGACAATGACAGCTTTGTTTACCTAGACTACAAAACAGGTAACTTACCTAATTATAAAAATAGTTGGTATAGAGAAAGACCAATTGATTTGCAGCTTCCATTGTATGCGGCTTATGGCGATTACCCAACGAGTGAGATTAGCGGTGTGGGTTTTGCGGGTTTAAAGCCTAATGCCATGGGTTTTGCCGGCATTGGCTCAGTTGATTGGTCACTGCAACCTAAGGGTAGAGCTAAGAGTGGTGTTGAGGTTAAAGACGCAGCTGGCTTCGAGCAGCAGCTACAAATATGGAAGGATGTCATTTTGGGTTTGGCTCAAGAAATTGCCGATGGTTATGCAGCCAACTGCTATAGCAACATAAATGATATGAGATATTGTGAGGTTTTGCCTTTTCTACGTTTGGGGCAAAAGCTTGATGAGGAGGAAAATCAAAATGACTAAACAACCTTCTGATATGGCGGAGCGCCAACGTGCGCTACAACCCGATGCATCATTTTTAGTACAAGCGCCTGCAGGCTCAGGTAAAACCGAGCTGGTGACTGACCGTATCCTTTCGCTTTTAGCAATTGTTGAGCAACCCGAGCAGGTTCTAGCGATTACCTTTACCCGTAAAGCGGCTGGTGAAATGCGTAATCGTGTACTTGAAAAGCTCATAGCTGGACGTGGGCCCGAACCAACTGAAGAACACAAATTAAGTAGCTGGCTTTTAGCTCAAAAGGTATTAGAGCGCAACGCAGATAAAGAATGGCATTTATTAGAATATCCAAGTCGTTTACGCATTATGACTTTTGACTCTCTGAGTTCGGGTTTAGTGCGCACCATGCCATGGTCTTCACAGACAGGTGGGAGCTTAGAGATTTCCGAATCGCGTGACCGTCAATATCGTGAAGCTGCCTTTAAAACCATCCAACAAATCGATACCTTTCCAGAGTTGCAGGCCGTTTTAGATCACCTAAACGTAGACTTAGAGCACCTCGAAGGCTCTTTGGTCGAAATGCTGAAAATTCGCGATCAATGGCAAGATGCTTTAAGTGATCCAAGCAATACCATTGCGGTTATGGTCCAAAGTTTGGACCTATTGATTCAGCGCGCTTTAGAAAAAGTAACAAGTCGATTACCCTTAGGTTTTAATTCTGACTATATCCCCTTATTGGCAGTTTGGGCACAAGAATGGCCTGCTTACGAATGTTTAAAGGATGTCGATATTAATCCTTTAACAACTGAGTCAGATGACTTAGAGCGTTGGCAAGCAGTGGCTGATTCATTATTAACCAAAGAAAATACCATCAGAAAAAGTCTTACTAAAAGCCAAGGAGTACCTGCTGGTTCAACTTATAGAAAAGGTTTATTAGATTATTTAAATAATAGCAATTTTACGCCAGACTTTATCGAGGCTTTGTCGACCTTAAAATACCTGCCTAAGGAGTTATTAACGGCCAATCAGGCTCAGCTTTATAAAAATTTAGCCAGCGTATTAAAAGCGTCTCTGGAGCAATTGCACCAGGTCTACATTGATGATGGGGCAGTGGATTTTACGGAGGTTGCTCTTAGTGCCTTAAATGGCTTGGGTAGTGCGGATGAGCCGGCTGATTTGTTGTTAGCCATGGACGCGCGTATTCAGCATTTATTAGTGGACGAATTCCAAGATACTAGCCAAGCTCAAATTAAATTGCTTGGTTTATTAACCTCGGGATGGCAGGCAAATGACGGTCGCACGGTGTTTTTAGTGGGTGACCCGATGCAGTCCATTTATCGTTTCCGAAAAGCGGAGGTAGGGTTATTTATTAAGGTCGCTGATGAGAAAAAAATCAATCACGTTGATTTAGAAGTGCTCAATTTAAGAGAGAATTTCCGCTCAGTTGAAGGCATTGTGGAGTGGAATAATCAGGTCTATCAGCAAAGCTTTCCAAGTGAATACGATATGGAATTTGGTGCGGTGCCTTATGAGTTTTCCGTTTCATTTAATGGTCCTGGCGATGGTGACCCCGTCACGCATTATCCATTTTACTGGTCTGCAAAAACGATTCCTGGTATCGACAACAAGGATGAAGCGCTTGAGGCTGCAGAGCAGCGTGTGGTTGAAGTGGCGCAAGAAGCCTTAGAACGTCAGCAGGGTCGTGAAAAGCCAGTCGCCATTCTCGTTAAAAGTCGTACTGCCTTAGGTCGTTTGAATGAGCGTTTATTGCAAGCGAACATTCCTGTGCGTGCGGTGGAAATGTTCCCACTAAGCGAGCAACCCTATGTGATTGACTTACTGCAGATTATCCGTGCCTTAAGCTATCGTTTTGATAGAGTGGCTTGGTTGTCATTGTTTCGCTCACCACTTTGTGGATTAACCCTGCAAAGCTTACATAGTTTATTTGGCGATAAGTCCGAGCCTAATGTTTTGAAGCAAATTCGCACCGCTTTGGATAATGAGATTGCGTGTGAGCAAAAGCTAGGCGCCGAGCAGTTCAAACGTTTTAAGCACATTTGTGAGGTAATGCTTAATGCGAATGCTGAGCAACAGGGGCTAAGCTTTACTATGCGTGTGAGCATGATTTGGCAACAGCTTGGAGGTCATCTGCTCTACTCAAAACCCTCCGAAAAAGCGGATATTGAGTCTGTTTTTGCCTTATTAGATAAATTAGCGCCTTATGGGACGCCTGATTTAGATGTGCTTGAAGAGCATATTTCTGAGCTCTATGCTGAAAGTCTGACCTCGGATTCTGCTGTGGAAATTATGACCATCCATAAGGCAAAGGGGTTGCAGTTTGAGGAGGTGATTCTCTTCGGTTTAGACAAGGGGAGTCCAGGTGTTTCTAAAATGCTTTTAAGCTTAGAGCCTTATGAATATGAGCTTGGTGGTGAATTATTGCCAGGGGTTTTAATTAGTACCGCTCCATCTAAGCAACATGAGGCTGCAGAAGATGTGATGTCCAATTTATTAAAACGCCGTGAGGAGTATCGACAAGCTTTAGAGGAGGCACGTCTATTCTATGTGGCAACCACACGCCCTTGTCAGCGATTACATCTTTTTTATCGCATTGCTTTAAAAGATGATAAAAAAGGTTTGGAAGTGGTTAAACCAAGCAAAAGACAGTTTCTCAGCTGTATTGAGCAAGCCCTTGAGTACGATACAGAGGTGATTAAACAAGCCCTACCTGAATATCAAAAACACATGGCGGGGGACGTTGCAGTTGAGATGGAGCCAATTCAAGTTGAGGTTGCAGAAGTTGCAGCGCAGACAAATGACTTTGTGCGCTTTAAGCAAGCAACTATTGATCAATTAAAAGAGCACTATGCGCCACATCGACAAATCGGGTTGCAACTCAGCAAAGAAGCAGCCACTCAAGCGGGTACTTGGGAGTTTCTTGATGAGGACGATGCCATTCTAGGTACAGTTACTCATCGTTGGTTGCAAATGATGGGTTTAGATCGCCTCAAGAAATGGGATGAGGAGCGTTTAAATCAAGGTCATTCATTGATGCGATATCAATTGATGAGCGCAGGTTATAACGAAGAGGGTCTAAACGATGCAGTAAAAAGATTACAACAACTGCTTATCAAGTGCTTGCAGCATGAGGAGCTTAGAGCGCTCTTAATGAATCCTCAGGTTCAACACGAATGGCCTTTATATGATGTAGACGGTAAGTTATTGATTATGGATTTAGTCGTGCCTCACGACGATCATTGGGAGGTTGTTGACTATAAGAGCTCACGTCGACGCGAGGGTGAGAGCATCGAAGACTTTAAGCAACGCATGATTAGAGAGTACTTGCCACAACTCGAGGCATACTGTGCTTATTTGCAAGATATTGATGGGAAAAAAGCCAAAGCATCATTATTCTTAATAGAAGAAGGTAGCTTTGTGGAAGTGATCTCATAAGTTTGTTATACTAATCGTCGGTGGGTCCCTCCGCATGGGTCCATGGTCAACCTGGTCAGGTCCGGAAGGAAGCAGCCACAGCCATTTCGACTCAGTGCCGGAGTAAGGCTCACCGCCTAATTTTCAATATCCACATATCCTATGAATTATTTAGCCCTTGCCCGTAAGTGGCGTCCTCGTTCATTTTCGGAATTAGTTGGCCAGGATCATGTGGTTCGTGCATTATCAAATGCGCTCGATACTCAAAGAATTCATCATGCGTGGTTATTTACTGGTACTCGCGGAGTCGGTAAAACAACCTTAGCACGCATCCTCGCAAAATCCCTTAACTGTGAAACTGGTATTACTTCCACCCCATGTGGCAAGTGTTCTGCTTGTGTGGAAATCGACCAGGGCCGTTTTGTAGATTATGTCGAGGTAGATGCAGCATCTAGACGTGGTGTAGATGAGATTACACCTTTATTAGAGCAAGCCATTTATGCACCTTCTCGCGGTCGTTTTAAAATTTATACGATTGACGAGGTGCATATGCTGACGACTCACGCTTTTAACGCCATGTTAAAGACGCTCGAAGAGCCGCCAGCGCATCTAAAGTTTATTTTGGCAACCACCGACCCCCAAAAGATTCCAGTGACTGTTTTATCACGTTGTATTCAATACAACCTAAAACAGATGTCACCCGAGGCGGTAGTAGAGCATTTAGAAGTGCTCTTAGCCGAGGAAAAGGTCGAATATGACAATGCCGCTTTACAGCTCATCGCGCGTGGTGCCGCTGGTTCCATGCGAGACGCCTTATCTTTAACGGATCAAGCCATTGCATTTAGTGGTAATCGTATTACCGTGCAAGCCATGCAAGATATGCTTGGCACCATCGATCAAAGCTATTTAGTTAATTTAATTAAAGCCTTATTAGCAGGTGATGCGAGCACCGTGGTTGCTTTAGCTGATGCCATTGCCGATCGTGGTTTTTCCTATGAGGGCGCTTTAGCTGATTTAGCGGTGCTTTTATCGCGTATTGCGATGGAGCAACGTTTGGCAGGCACGCTTGATAGCGATGATCCTTTGTACAACGATATTTTAGAGGTTGTGCAAAGTGCTAATCACGATCTACTACAGCTTTTCTATAGCATTGCCGTTCATGGTCGCAAGGAATTAGCCTTAGCACCTGATGAGTATTCAGGCTTTGTGATGATTTGCCTACGCATGTTGGCTTTAGTTAATACGCCAGCCATTCAAGCCGAGACTAAAAAGTCTTCAACTTCGGTGGCACCTAGCGCCGATAGTTCAACCAACGAAGAGTCTAAAAAAAAACTTCCTGAGCAAGCACTAGAGACTGAATCAGAGTCAGATCAAGCGGTCACAGTTGTGAGTCCGCCAGATGAAACGGTGACTGCTGCCACACCTGTGGATTCTAACGTCGAAGCAGAGCTATCTGAATCCGCTTCAATAGCAACTCCTGCTGATGAAACTCCAGAGGAGTTTCATCAAAATGACGCCACACACACTACAGGCGAAATAGCCGCAGTGGATGTAGTAGATACGGTTCTACCTAATGAAATTACACCCACCCCCGCAGCCAGTGTCATATCACAAGAGCAAAATCAGGTGGTGCAAGCAAGCAACAACCATACTACTAACGGTGAGCTTGCATCCATGTCAGATGCTGATTGGGCGATTATGTATGGAGCCTTGCCCGATGACTTTGATGGTGATATATCTGATGAGCCTTTACAAGATGCAAGCTTCGATATGGCGTGGGAGCCTCAATCAACCGAAGCTGACGATAAAATCACTTTATCGATGCTGAATCAAGAGAGCTGGATTGAGTTGACCAAGCGTTTAGCCTTGCCTGGTTTAGCGGGTGAGTTATTACTCAATAGCCAATGGGTGGCGACCGAAGGCAGTACCATTTATCTTAAGATTTCTCTAAAAAATGTCGATGAGTTTGCTATTAAAGCAAGCTTAACGACAGCGTTGACAGAGTATTTTTCTCGAGTCATTAAGTTAAATTTTGAAAGTGGTGAGACGGGTGATGCCACAGCGCGAGCTCAATTAATTAAAGAGCAAAAAGATCGACAAAAACAAGCAGAAGAGCGCGTTGCTAATGACCCATTTATCAAAACCTTAAAAGAAAATTTTGGGGCGAATGTGGTTGAGGGTTCGGTGCGCGTTTTATCATCAGAATAGATACGATACAATACGGTAAATTTTTCAATCAAAAGGAAAACGTCATATGATTATGAAAAAGCAATTAGCCGGGCTTATGAAGCAGGCTCAAAAAATGCAAGAAGATGTGAAAAAAGCTCAAGAAGCCTTAGCTGAGATTGAGGTAGAGGGTGCCGCTGGTGGTGGTTTAGTTAAAGTAACTATGAATTGCCGATTTGATGTGAGACGCGTTACCATCGATCCATCGTTGCTAGAAGATGATAAGGATATGCTAGAGGATCTAACAGCTGCTGCTTTTAATGATGCTATTCGTAAAGCGCAAGCCACCTCTGATGAGAAAATGGGCGCAGCAACATCGGGCATGCCACTTCCTCCTGGCATGAAGTTCCCATTCTAAATTAGCTTAATACATCACCTTTTTATTCTTTTTATAGTTCATTGTCTAAAGTTTCATCTACAGCCGATGCTCAGTTTTCTGAGCCTTTAGAGGAGTTGGTCGACAGTTTGTGCCAACTCCCAGGGGTCGGTGAGCGTAGCGCTAGGCGTATGGCTTATCACTTATTGCAGTATGATCCAAAGGGTGGACTAAGATTAGCCGCGGCCCTAGATAATGCACTAAATAACCTAAAGCACTGTAAACTTTGTAATTCCTTTACTACAGATGAGATTTGTTCAACCTGTAGTGATGAAATGCGAGATCATACAGTGCTTTGTGTTGTTGAAACCCCTGTAGATCAAAATATGATCGAGTCTACTCGTAGTTATCATGGTCTTTACTATGTCTTAATGGGTAAATTGCAACCTATTCAAGGCGTTGGGGCAAAGGACCTGGGTTTAGAGCGTTTAATTGCTCGAGCGAAAAGCGGTCAGATTAAAGAGGTGATTCTAGCGAATAACTACACCACAGAGGGTGAGACTACGGCTCATTATTTGAGCCAACTGTTGCAACCGCATGGCATTAAAGTAACCCGTATTGCACGCGGTGTACCAGCAGGTAGTGAGTTAGAATACGTTGATGCAGGAACCATTGCTTGGGCCCTTATGGAGCGTAAAGGCTAAATCTACTATATGTAAGTGATAGTTTCCCAGCGAACTGGGAAACCTTTAGAAAGCCTTTTTGATAATAAATTTAGCGTGCTGCTTCGATTAGCTTGTCTAATTTAATCGCATCACTTACAAAGTTACGAATACCTTCGGCTAATTTCTCAGTAGCCATGGCATCTTCATTTAATAAGAATCTGAAACTTGCCTCATTCAAATCTAGTTTCTCAATAGCCATCTCTTTTGATTTATCAGCATCAAGAACTTGCTCTAGAGCTTCGGTATTATTGCTTAATTGTTGTAATAAATCTGGGCTGATGGTTAATAAGTCGCAACCGCTTAAGGCTTGGATTTGACCGATATTACGGAAACTAGCGCCCATAATTTCAGTCGTGATACCGAATTTCTTATAGTAATTAAAAATTGCAGTCACTGATTTTACGCCAGGATCATTAAGACCGGCATTAGCGACCTCATCCCAATCGGCACCAGCTTGTTTTTTGTACCAATCATAAATGCGACCAACAAAAGGTGAAATTAAAGTAACACCCGCTTGAGCACAAGCCACTGCCTGCGATAGGCTAAATAATAAGGTGAGGTTAGTGTGAATACCCTCGCGTTCTAATTGTTTAGCGGCTTCGATGCCTTCCCAAGTTGAGGCAATTTTTATTAAAATGCGACTTTTATCAATGCCGGCAGCTTTATAAAATTCAATTAGACGTCGCGCACGCGCAACTGTAGCCTCAGTATCAAAAGACAGGCGAGCATCAACCTCGGTAGAAACACGTCCAGGGACCACCTCTAGGATTTTCTGACCAAATAGCACTAATAAGTGATCTAAAATACCCTCCGTATCGGCTTGAGGGTTTGCTTTAATTACCTCATCAAGTAGCGGACGATAGCGCTCGTCTTGAATTGCCTTGAGAATTAAAGAGGGGTTGGTTGTTGCATCGGTAGGTTGGTGTTGGCGAATCGCCTCAAAGTCACCAGTATCTGCAACAATGGTTGTGTGTTTTGCTAAGCTTTCTAATTGATTAGTCATTGAATAACCTAAATCCAGTGTAATGAAAAATGAAGTCGTAATTATAAAATTATATGATCTTCAAATTAAATTACAGTTAATTGATACTTTTGTATGAATTTTACGTTTTCTTGTAATATTCTGGAACTTTCGACTACTATTTTAGACCAATAACTAGCTTATAAATTCGCATAAAATTTTTTAAATATCAGTAGTTATGTAGTGTTCGGCGCAGTTACTTGCCGAATCAGCGATTATAGTATAGTATGCATAGAATGTAATTCTCTGTAAGTAAATGTATGACTTTTTCTTAAGAATTATCTAATAAACATTGATCCCATTCGCTCATGAGGCAGCTTTAATTGAAAGGGTTTTTTTCTCGTTTTACCTTATTGCTTGGTTTTTGTTTGTCGTTGATTTCCTCAACAGCAGGCGCATTTCCTAATGCCTATAATTTATTGGGTTTTTCCCAGGCAGAGTACGAGGTAGCAATTAATCCATGCCTAGATCAGGTGGTTTTATTTGATCGTTTTGGCTCTAAGGCTTTGCGCGCTCAAGAAAGAGAGTTGGCAAAGTGGCCAGACGGTTTATGTCAAAACCTTGATGTAGCGCGTCAACTTTTAACTTGGAATTATTATTACACTACCTTATTAGCTCATACAGAGCGTCCCACCGTTATTGCTAACGAGATTAATAAGCATCTGAAGTCGCTCAGAGAGTGTCGCAATCTTGCTTGTTTAAATCGCTTGTTGCCACGCATTACGGAGTGGGTGCATTTAAATATTGACAGATTACCTGTATACACCGATTCTGAAAGCGCGCGTCGTAGTTTGACGCCTTTAGCAGGCGATCCTATAGTGCATCCTAGTTTGGCATTAAGGAATTTGCCCTTGCCTTTATCTGGTCTAGAAGATGTTTGTAGTGGTATGGAAATTCGTCACCTTGATTTTCATACAGTTAACTTTTCTGTTGAGGGGCGTCCATTAGTGCTCGCTACCTGTAATACTGTGGCTAATGGTGCCAAAACTCACCAAAAGATTTGGCTTCTAGAAAGGCTAGATTCCGATAAAGCTAACTCTAAAGAGATTGACGATACAAGCGGTAGTACTTGGCGTGAGATTTTAGTTGAGTCAGGTGAGAGTCGTTTATATGTGTTTACTAATAGCCGCACCGCTTATCCAACACTTTATAGTCGTCGTCCAACGGCTTCCGGCGAGCAGTTGACTGTTTATGATTTTCAATCATCTCAGCAAAGATATACTCGCAGTACGGTGTTAAATCTAGAGTTTGATGCCTTAGGTAGGGCGCATGCCTTTATGCAATGATCGTTAACCTAAGGTAAACGATCATTGACTTTAATAGTTTCTATATTGCTAGAGTGTTGCATAAATATCTTTAATACTAGACTAATCCTAAAGTAGTAGCGATATTTCCTATATAATAAATAGGTTTATCTAAGTTTTTATGTATGAGATTTTATGGCGCACTCTAGTAGCATTTTCGCTTATCAACAAGGTGTTGAGCCAGCAATTCTCGCTTTAGCTGATGGTACCGTATTCAAAGGCCGTTCAATCGGTGCTGCGGGCTATAGCACAGCGGAAATTGTTTTCAACACATCAATGGTCGGGTATCAAGAGCTTTTGACGGATCCTGGCTATTCCAAACAAATTATCATCTTAACTTATCCTCATATCGGCAATAGTGGCATTAACTCAGAGGACCTTGAGTCCGATCAGGTGCATGCGGCAGGCTTAGTGATTCGTAGTTGTCCAGTACGCTACTCTAACTTCCGTGCCGAGCAATCCCTACCTGAGTATCTCAAAGCCAATGGCATTGTTGCTATTAGTGATATCGATACACGCAAATTAACTCGCATTATTCGCGATGGCGGCGCACAGTCTGCTTGCATTCTAGTGGGTCAAGGCGAAGCTGACGAGGCTAAGGCAATCGAACTAGCCAAAGCTCACGCAGGTCTTCAGGGTCAAGATTTAGCCCAAGCAGTGAGCCTTCAAGAACCTCAAGAGTGGACTCAGACCTCATGGCAGTTACACGACGGCTATGGTGAGTTAAGCGACCCTGCATACCACGTAGTGGCTTATGATTTTGGTGTTAAGCGTAGCTTTTTACGTTTATTAGCTGATAGAAAGTGCCGCATTACTGTGGTACCTGCAACTACTCCGGTTGCTGATGTCTTAGCATTAAATCCCGATGGTGTTTTCTTAAGTAACGGCCCTGGTGATCCAGCAGCATGTGACTATGCTATCGAAAATACCAAACAGTTATTAGATAAGAAAATCCCACTTTTAGGGCTTGGTTTAGGTTTTCAAATCCTAGCTTTAGCGACTGGCGCAAAAACGTACAAGCTAAAGTCAGGTCATCATGGCGCTAACCACCCTATTAAGGATCTTGAGAGCGGTCGTGCGTTGATCACCGTACAAAATCACAGCTTTGCAGTTGATGCCGATAGTCTTGCTGACAATGTTAAGCCTACTTTTGTCTCTTTATTTGATGGTGGCTTACAAGGTATTGAGTTAAGCGATTGTCCTGCTATCGGTTTGCAAGCACATCCAGAAGCAACGACTGCACCAAATGCTGCTGTCAAAGTATTTGATCAATTCATTAATTTAATGGCAGAAAAGTAGAGAATTATGCCTAAGCGTACAGATATAAAAAGTATTTTAATTATTGGTGCCGGTCCCATTGTTATTGGTCAAGCCTGTGAGTTTGACTATTCGGGTGCCCAAGCATGTAAAGCATTAAAAGCTGAGGGCTATCGCACCATTTTAGTTAATAGCAACCCTGCAACGATTATGACTGACCCCGAAACGGCTGATGTTACATACATCGAGCCGATCACGTGGCGTGCAGTTGAGCGTATTATTGAGGTAGAAAAGCCCGATGCCTTATTACCTACTATGGGTGGTCAAACGGCACTTAACTGTGCTTTAGACCTAGCTCGTCACGGTGTTTTAGAAAAGCACGGTGTTGAGTTAATTGGCGCTAACGAAGCTGCTATCGATAAGGCCGAAGATCGCATGAAGTTCAAAGACGCGATGACTAAAATCGGTCTAGACTCTGCTAAATCAGGTATTGCTCACAGCATGGAAGAGGCCTGGGAAGTTCAGCGTCGCATTGCTGAGGAGGTTGGTACCTCTGGTTTCCCAGTAGTAATTCGTCCTAGCTTCACCTTGGGTGGCACTGGCGGTGGTATTGCCTATAACCCTGAGGAGTTCGAGACTATTTGTCAACGCGGTTTAGAGGCTTCACCAACGAGTGAGCTTCTCATTGAGGAGTCTTTACTAGGCTGGAAAGAGTACGAGATGGAGGTTGTTCGCGACGCCGCTGATAACTGCATTATTGTTTGCTCTATCGAAAACTTAGATCCAATGGGTGTGCACACTGGTGACTCAATCACTGTGGCCCCTGCGCAGACGATGACTGCCAAAGAGTATCGTATTATGCACGATGCCTCAGTGGCCGTATTGCGTGAGATTGGTGTTGACACCGGTGGTTCTAACGTGCAATTCGCCGTTAACCCTGAAAATGGTCGCATGATCGTGATTGAGATGAACCCGCGTGTTTCTCGTTCATCTGCTTTAGCATCTAAGGCGACTGGTTTCCCAATTGCTAAGATTGCTGCTCGTTTAGCGGTAGGTTATACCCTTGATGAGTTAAAAAATGAAATCACCGATGGCGTGACTCCAGCTTCTTTTGAGCCGACCATTGATTACGTGGTTACTAAAATCCCTCGTTTTGCCTTTGAGAAATTCCCTCAGGCTGATGACCGTCTAACGACTCAGATGAAGTCGGTGGGTGAGGTGATGGCGATTGGCCGCACCTTCAAAGAGTCTTTTCAAAAGGCTTTACGTGGTCTAGAGGTTGGTGTTGATGGTCTTAACCAGATGACTATTGACCGTGAAAAATTGCAAGTCGAGTTAGCTGAACCTGGTCCTCAGCGTATTTGGTACGTTGGTGACGCTTTCGCTAAGGGATTCACTCTAGAGGAAGTTCATCAATTAACTAAAATCGATCTTTGGTTCTTAGAGCAGATTAAAGAGATTGTTGATGTCGAACTAGAGTTAGAGAAAAAGACCTTAGCTGCTATTGACCCTGCAGCAATGCGTGAGTTAAAGCGCAATGGTTTTTCTGACCGTCGCTTAGCTTATCTACTTGACACCACCGAGGCTGAGATTCGTAAGAATCGTCATCAAAATAACATTCGTCCTGTGTACAAGCGCGTTGATACGTGTGGTGGCGAGTTCTCAACGAGCACAGCTTATATGTACTCAACCTACGAGGATGAGTGCGAGGCTCAGCCTACCGACAAAAAGAAAATCATTGTGTTAGGTGGTGGTCCTAACCGTATTGGTCAAGGTATTGAGTTTGACTATTGCTGCGTACACGCAAGCTTTGCCTTACGCGACGATGGTTACGAGACGATCATGATTAACTGTAACCCGGAGACAGTTTCTACGGATTACGATACTTCTGATCGTTTATATTTTGAGCCACTAACGCTCGAAGACGTCTTAGAAATCGTTGAGATCGAAAAGCCAGTTGGCATGATTGTTCAGTACGGTGGTCAAACACCACTCAAATTAGCCCGCGATTTAGAGGCTAATGGCGTACCTATTATCGGTACTAGTCCAGAGTCTATTGACGTTGCCGAAGACCGTGAGCGTTTCCAAAAACTCTTGCAAAAACTAGGCTTACGTCAGCCGCCTAACCGCACTGCACGTACAGAAACTGAGGCTATCGCTCAAGCAGCTGAAATTGGCTATCCTTTAGTAGTTCGTCCATCCTACGTCTTAGGTGGTCGCGCCATGGAAATCGTTCACGAGCAAAGTGATTTAGAACGCTATATGCGTGAAGCAGTAAAAGTGAGCAATGATTCACCTGTGCTACTTGATCACTTCTTAAGCAATGCCATTGAGGTGGATGTGGATTGTATTGCCGATGGTGAGCAAGTCTTTATTGGTGGTGTTATGCAGCATATTGAGCAAGCGGGTGTACACTCGGGTGACTCTGGCTGTAGCTTACCACCATACTCTTTAGACGATGCAACAGTTGAAGAGATTAAACGTCAAACGGGCTTAATGGCCAAAGCTTTAAATGTTAAGGGCCTAATGAACGTACAGTTTGCGATTCAAGATGGTGAAGTATATGTGCTCGAGGTTAATCCACGCGCATCTCGTACCGTACCATTTGTTTCTAAAGCCACTGGTTTACAGTTAGCAAAAATTGCAGCTCGTACCATGGCAGGTAAGACCTTAGCAGAGCAGGGTGTAGAAAAAGAGGTAGTACCTCCGTTCTACAGTGTTAAAGAGGCAGTGTTCCCCTTTGTTAAGTTCCCTGGTGTCGATACCATTCTTGGCCCTGAGATGAAGTCTACTGGTGAGGTGATGGGCGTAGGTAAAACCTTTGGTGAAGCCTTCCTTAAATCACAAATTGGTGTAGGTGCTTCGTTACCAGAATCTGGTACAGTCTTCTTAAGCGTTAAGGATCAAGACAAAGAAAAAGCATTAGAAATCGCTAAGGGTCTTCATGAGTTAGGCTTTAAACTACGTGCTACTCGTGGTACTGCAGCTAAAATTAGCGATGCTGGCATTCCAGTGCAAGCAGTTAATAAAGTGACCGAGGGTCGTCCACATATTGTGGATATGATCAAAAACGATGAAATTGATATGGTTATTAATACCGTAGAAGAGCGTCGTAATGCGATCAATGACTCTAAAACGATTCGTACCAATGCCTTACAGGGTAGTTTAACTTACTTTACTACCATCGCTGGTGCACAAGCAGCGGTACAAGGTATGCTCTATATGCGTGAAACAAAGAGTATGAATGTTTATTCTTTACAAGATCTGCATGAAGAGATGAAGTAATTAGTTAATTAATACTTCAACAAATAAAAAGCTCGGTATTATTTTTAATACCGAGCTTTTTGAATTTATAGACCTAAATTGCTTTAAAACTTAGAGTTTTAAATGCGCCTTATGACCCCAGTCAATTAATTCCCACATGCTATTATCAAATCGCACATGATTGATCGTGGTATTGCGTTGTAATACCTCGCGTTGTGCATCTAATGCTAAGCCTTTAAAGTAACGCCACATCATGTCTAAAGCGCCACCATGAGAGATTAGCACCACTAACTCACCCGGATATCTGTGGGCAATACCATTTAAACCACGTTGTAGGCGTTGTGAAAAGACCTCAAGTGTTTCTACCTCTAATTCAGGTGCGAAGTCAGTGGGTGTAACGTGATGGTTTGTATCAAAGTGATTAAAAGCCTCACGCCAGTTTTTACCTTCGAGTTTGCCGTAATTACGTTCGCGCAAATCAGGGTCGATATGAATTTCAATGGATAAATCAGTGGCTAAAGGTTGGGCTGTTTGAACAGCACGCTTTAAATCACTGGTATAAATACGCGATGGTTTTAAGCCATGCTCTTTATAAATTGTTTGTAAATACTCTTTTTGTAGATAATTATTTAAATGTTGGGCTTGATTGTGACCCGCTTCGTTAAGCGCGATATCAGACCAACCTTGTAAACGTTGCAAAGCATTCCAATCCGTTTCACCATGACGAATAATTAATAAATCAGTGCTACGTTTCAACATTTTTACTCCTAAATTTGGATTTAAAATTTAGGCTATATTCTACCATTTCAACGTATTAAGAAGTAGCTGCCATCGTGCTAAACTTAGAGCGGAAAAGCCGTTATCTTAATTTCAACGAAATAATAAGGGAATAATCATGACAAATAAGGGGCAACCCACATCAGATGAGGCGGTGGGTTTTGGTTATAGTGGCGAAGAAAGTATTAACGCCGAAACTAAGCTCGCGGAGCCTGAGCTAGTAGAGTCTCAAACACCTGACCCAGATGTTGCGCCATGGTACCCAAAATGGCGCAAAATCGATAAATTAGAGCCAGGGCAAATGATTGCACCAGATGAGCGTTTACCAATGGGGCAATCCTTAGTTATGGGCGTGCAACACGTTGTTGCCATGTTTGGTGCCACTGTTTTGGGTCCATTACTGATGGGTTTTGACGCCAACCTAGCTATTTTGATGTCAGGTATTGGTACGCTAATATTTTTCTTTTTTGTAAAAGGGCAGGTGCCTAGTTATTTAGGTTCGAGCTTTGCCTTTATCGGTGGAGTGGTATCAGTCACTGCTTATAGCGGTTCTGGCATCAACCCTAATATTGGTGTGGCTTTGGGTGCCATCATAGTTTGTGGTTTGATCTATACCCTTATTGGTTTGGTCGTCTGGCATTTTAATGCCAAAGGCAATGCCTCAGCATGGATTGAAAAGTTCATGCCACCGGTGGTTACTGGTGCTATTGTTGCTGTGATTGGTCTAAACTTAGCGCCTGTTGCAGCGAGTGGCGCTATGGCTAGCGGCTCAACCTATGATGCCTTAATGGCAATTGTTACCATGGTGAGTGTGGGCTTAGTGGCTGTATTTACACGAGGTATGTTGCAACGCTTATTAATCTTGATAGGTTTAATTTTGTCCTATCTTGTTTATTATGTTTTTAGCAATGTATTTGGCTTTGGTACACCGGTTGATTTAAGCGCGGTGGCAGCAGCGCCTTGGTTTGGTTTGCCTACTTTTTATAAACCAGAGTTTCAGTTTTCAGCTATTACCATTATTGCACCCGTGGCCATTATTTTAGTCGCTGAAAACCTCGGTCATATCCGCGCGGTTAGTGCGATGACTGGACGCGATTTAGATAAATATTTAGGTCGTGCTTTTGTGGGTGATGGCGTTGCGACTATGGTTGCGGCATCGGTTGGTGGTACAGGGGTGACGACCTATGGTGAAAACATTGGTGTGATGTCAGTAACTCGCATTTACTCCACTATAATTTTTGTCATTGCGGCAATTTTTGCTATTATTCTTGGCTTTTCACCTAAGTTTGGTGCCTTAATTCATAGTGTGCCTGCGCCTGTATTAGGTGGTGTATCAGTCGTGGTATTTGGCCTGATTGCAATTGCTGGTGCTCGTATTTGGGTGACTAATCATGTTGATTTCTCTGATAACCGTAACTTGATTGTAGCGGCTATAGCTGTGATCTTAGGTGCAGGTAACTTTACTATTGAGCTCGGTATGTTTAAGCTTGAAGGAATAGGTACTGCTACTTTTGGTGCTATCTTGTTATATCAACTCTTAAGCATAAATAGAGCTAAGTAGTAGCCATGCTATGTTTATGACTACTTGATTTTTAAGTGGTTTTTAAGGATAATAGAGTTATCAATTCCCCGGCTGTGATGGTCGGGGTTTTATTTTTAAGCGCCCTTATATCGCTATGCTTAGCTGTCGTTAGGGCGCTCTTTTCATTGTATTTCATGATAGAGGTAGATCATGTCAGGTATTCCATTAACTGTTGCTGGCGCTCAGCGTCTTAACAAAGAACTACATAATTTAAAGACAGTAGAGCGTCCTGCTGTGATTGAAGCGATTGCAGTCGCTCGTGCACACGGCGATCTTTCGGAAAACGCTGAATATGACGCAGCTCGCGAGCGTCAAAGTTTTGTAGAGGGTCGCATTAAGGAGCTAGAGGGCACCTTATCAGCTGCTAATGTCATCGATCCAACCACTTTAGAAGCAGGTGATCGTATTGTTTTCGGTGCCACCGTAGAGCTAGAGGATCTTGATTCGGGTGAGCAATTAAAATATCAAATTGTGGGTGATATTGAGTCAGATATTCGTCTCAATTTAATTTCGGTTTCAAGTCCAGTAGCGCGAGCCTTAATTGGCAAGCACGAAGGTGATGTAGTTAATGTAGTAGTACCTTCTGGTGAGCGCGAATTTGAGATTTTATCAGTAGAGTATATCTAAGGCGTTTAGATTTAATATTATTTAAAAGTCCTCCTGCTCTATAGCAGGAGGACTTTTTAAGTTGAGATGGGCTCTTAACGATGATTGTTTATTGTTTTGAGGTCATATCACGTACCGATTTGACTTGTGACGCAGTCACTGAGCCTGCTTTATTGGTCCATCCTTGACGCACAAAGGTGGCCAATTTAGCCACTTCATCATCATCTAAACGCCAAGCAAAATCGGGCATACGAAGCCTTGCAGGGCGTTGTTCAGTCGATGGCAACTCAGCACCATTTAAAATAATATTAATAAGCGATGTTGGGTTGTCAGCAATAACAATTGAGTTGCCGTCAAGCATAGGAAATATCTCAGGCGCGCCTCTACCATCGACAAAGTGGCAGCCAACACAGTTATCTAGATATAAGCGTTTACCTAAGTCTAGTTTAGGGTCCGCTTTACTTAGCTCAATGGTTGTCGCATTTTTTTCCGTTGTGCCTGTATCGAGGTTGGCTGGATCCGTGCTATTACCATCAAGGTGCTTAAGATAAAGCGCCATGGCTAAATTATCACTTTCCGTTAAGTGTTGTAAGGCGTCACCGATCACTACACCCATCGCACCAGTGGCGGTGGCGTGTGCATTGCGGGCGGTACTGAGAAATAAACGGATATCTTCCACTGACCAATCATAGGTAGCGCTATTTTCGCCACGAAGATTGGGAACTGCAAAACCATTCATTTCAGCACCACTAAGAAAGGCGCTATGACTATCATCAATGCCTTTTTGCCCCATGGTGGCATTTCTTGGGCTATGGCACGCGGAACAGTGAGCCGGACCTTGAACTAAATAGGCCCCCCTAATAATTTTTTCATTTTCAGTTTTTGGTGGCCTAAAACCAACCTTTTCTAAATTAGCCCATTTCCAGAGTCTAAGACCCCAACGTTGGTTAAAGGGGAAGTTCATTTGAATAGCTAAATTTTCTTGATTAATGGCTTTAACCTCATTGAGAAAATAAGCATACAGTGCACGAATATCTTCCTCGTTTAATTTACGATAATTCTCGTAAGGCATAGCTGGATAGAGATGTTTGCCATCTTTTCGCAATCCGTCATACAGTGCTGCTCTGAAATCATCTAGACTGTAATTACCAATGCCTGTTTCTTTATCAGGTGTGATATTAGTTGAGTAAATTACCCCCATATTGGTAAAGATCGCTTTGCCTCCAGCAAATGGTTTGGACTCATCTGCGGTATGACAACTTAGGCAATTACCTATAATCGATAAATAGCGACCAATCTCTAGATCAGCTTGATAGTTTTCGTCAAGCTGTGATTGCGGCCCCGTTTTTTTAGAGGGTATCAATAGGATAGCTAATAGCGCAATAGCACCCACTATCACTAATAAAGCAATGGCTTTTAATAGTTTTGACATAGTGACCCCCCTTTACACTAATGGTCGTGGATCTTTGAGGTATTTATCAATGAGGTGATGGCTTGTCCAGTAAGCCAACGCGCCAACTAAACCAGTGGGATTGTACTCAATGTTTTGTGGGAAAGCGCTAGCGCCTATAACAAAAACATTGTGTTGGTCCCAAGCCTGGAGATATCTGTTGAGCGCGGAGTTTTCTGGGCTATCACCGACAATTGCGCCGCCAACATTATGGGTGGTTTGGTAGGGCCGAACATTGTATTGGTCGCCGATATTTTTGAAGCCAGATTGCATGAGATCAGGATTCATAGAACGAGCAATCTCTTCAATTTTTACACGCATAAATTGGCTCATACGAATATCATTCGGATGCCAGTCAAAAGTCATACGAAGCAGAGGGCGACCGTGCCGATCTTTATAGGTCGGATCCAAATCAAGATAATATTGTCTATATGACATACAAGAACCATGTGAGCCTATGCCCATTGAGTGTGAATACCACTCCTTAATGGCAGATTTCCATTGGGCGCCCCAACTTGGAGTGCCAGCAGGTAAACGCATACTGCGTAATGGTTGACCATTAAAGGTACCAGAAGAGATGTAGCTGCCACCGATAAAACCCTCTTTGGCATAGTCAATATTATTCATACCAAAATCGTCAATTACCATGCCATTGCTACCGGTGCCAATAAACCAGTTGAAATTCTCTTCTTTATAAAAAAGACTCACACCGCCGTTCATTTGATATGCGTAGTTTTTACCAACAACGCCTTCACCGGTGTGAGGGTTGTAGGGTTTACCAATGCCTGACACTAGCATTAAGTGAACATTATGAATAGAGTAGGCGCATATGAGAACAATATCTGCGGGTTGGAAAACTAGTTCACCACTTTCTTCATCAAAATATGTGACACCAGTAGCCGTTTTGCCGTCTTCTGCTAATTCTACTTTCAGTACTTCGGCATTTGTTTTGTATTGGAAATTTGGCTTGCGCTTTAAAGCGTCTAAAATCATGGTTTGGGGTGAGGATTTAGAATAGTTGTAGCAACCATAGCGTTCACAGAAGCCACAGAAGTTACATGGACCCATCTGCATGCCATATTCATTAACATAAGATTCAGATGCGATACCAGCAGGCCTAGGAAATGGGTGATAGCCTAAATTAGCAGCGGCTTTTGCAAATTTCATGGCATCATAGGTTTGTGGCATGGCAGGCATAGGATAGCCACGACTTCGTGGCGCTTCAAAAGGATTGCCCCCTTGCTGAATTTGTCCACGAACATTACCTGCTGTACCCGAAATACCCGCTACATACTCAAAACGATCAAAAAAAGGTTCCAACTCATCATAAGTAAATGGATAGTCCTGAATCGTCATATCTTCTGGGATTATTTCAGCGCCGAAGTTTTCTTCAACATAGCTGCGAAGCTTTAACTCCTCAAGCTGTGGTCTCCAGGTGTGGCCATTCCAGTGCAAACCTGCACCACCAACACCATTGCCAGGTAAAAATGAGCCTAAAACTCGATAGGGCAAAGCGGTTTCATCTAAATTACGACGTACGGTCAGAGTCGAGTTTCTTGGTTTTTGAGCAAAACCAAAGCGAATGCCATATTTGAGTTCGTCTATCACTTTGGGATATTGAAAATCAGGCACTGTATTTTGATCTGGACCTCGTTCTAGAGCAATTATGTCTAATCCTTGATTAGCTAATTCCATACCTAAAATGGAACCAGTCCAACCCAAGCCCACAATAACAACATCTTTTTTTGGATTTGTGCGTGCCATAAATTAACCTCTCTCACCAGAAATTGACACAGGGCCTAATGGGTACGGCACATTGTGCTGATCAACCCACTCGGTGAAGGCTGCTCTTGCGCCAGGAAAACCAATATGCTTCCAAGCAGCAAGGCCATAATTACCACCATATATAGGATCGGCAAAATAACCTTCCTTGGTGTTTTGTAAAAGTAGAGAAAAGAATTCTTTTAATTCTGGTGCGAGACCGATTTCGTTTTTTTGACATGCTGTAAGAATTTCATCTTGGCGTTCATTGGCTAGTTCGGCGAATTTTTTACCATCCTGTTGTTCACACCATTGATCAATAAAAGCAATCGATTGACGATAAATCTCTGCGGGTGTTAGGGGCGATTGAAAACCGCGATCAAAACTGGCTTCAGGTTCATGAGGACCTTCCATATACCAATCAGCGGCATTACCGAAGTCACCAGCCATCTGTAAATCGATAAAAACGGGGACCCTTGTTTCAAGTGCCCCTGGCCCATCGCCTTCAGAGGGAATAAGACGAGCGCAAGCTGCTAGAATAAAACGCCATTCTTCGGCCTTGAAAAAAACGGGTTGATATTCATTTAGAGGAATAGGAGGGGTAATTTTGGCTTGGGTAGGAGTGGATACGACAACACTACTAGCACCAACCACTTTTAAGAAATCTCGTCGGGAGGGAGACCAAAAATCTTTTGACATTGCTAACTCCTTTTATGGAATTACTAAAGATGTATTGCTGGGTAATGAATTAATTACCTGAATTCAGCATAGGAGCCACGAGGGAAATTAGCAAGTTGGAGATTGTAATAAGGTTGAGATTAGAGCGGATTTTCTAGGGGTATTTACTGATTTTTAAGGG
Source organism: Alcaligenaceae bacterium (assembly GCA_012511095.1). Lineage (GTDB taxonomy): Bacteria > Pseudomonadota > Gammaproteobacteria > Burkholderiales > Burkholderiaceae_B > Oligella. Next base: position 3,927 of record JAAZGT010000139.1, on the reverse strand, counting down.
AAAATACTGAGTGATTTTTATAGGCTGGATCAAATAACCCCAAAATCTGGATTTAATGTAACCAAATTATGGGGTATGCATAATCACTGAGTTTAAATTGAGTCTTAAAACAAATAAACTAATCGACTCTATTGCGACGACCCGCTCTTAGGCTTAAAGCACTGGTTGGTCGACGACGACCTGCAGTTTTTTTCGCGGTTGCTGATTTAGCTGATTTGCGATTAAAGAAAGCCTTAGCAATGTCGCGATTACTTTCAGGGCCTTTGCGTTTAGGTTGTTTAAATGAGCGGGTGAGTTTTTTGCCCTCAGCTGCTAGGCGTTTTGGCGTGTAAGCCTCACCGGCTTTGCGGTGGCTACGCTGATTTTCAGGAGCAAATTCATCATAAGGCTCGGTATCAATGACGGATTTACCCGGACGGTATAAAATCAAGGTTTTACCTAGATGGTGGACCTTAGCACATGAGAGTTCATCACAAATTTTATCGAGCATTTCACCACGCTCTTGTCGATCGTCAGAAGCTACTTTGACCTTAATTAGGCTGTGAGCGTTTAAATTGAGATCGATCTCTTTTAATACGGCCTCACTTAAACCGTTGTCGCCGATTTGCACAACTGGCTTTAATGCGTGAGCCGCCGAGCGTAGCGTGCTACGCTCTTTAGAAGTTATTTCAAGAATAGACATAAATAGGAATTATTGGCAATGGCCAAAAAGAAATTTTCCAAAAATTGGATACATCAACATATTAATGACCCATACGTAAAGCTTGCTCAGCAAAAAGGATATAGAGCAAGGGCTGCATTTAAGCTTATCGAGATTTTAGAGGTTGAAAAGCTAATGCGTCAAGGGGATATTATAGTAGACTTGGGCGCCGCACCCGGCAGTTGGTCCCAAGTTGCACGAGAAAGATTGCTTACACCCTCTGGCGAAATCAATGGTCGCATCATAGCACTCGACCTATTGCCGATGGAGGAGATCCCGGGCGTTGAGTTTTTTCAAGGCGATTTTCGCGAAGACGAAATCTTACACGAGCTCGAACAAAGACTAGGGGGCCAAAAGGTCGATTTGGTGATTTCCGATATGGCACCTAACCTTTCTGGTGTAGGTCCTGCAGACGCGGCTCGGGTTCAACACGTTTGCGAGTTAGTACTCGAATTTGCTACTGAACATTTAAAACCAGAGGGTGCAGTAATACTTAAGGCTTTCCATGGCAGTGGTTTTTCTCAAATCGTAGAGATGTTTAAAAAACACTTTAAACGCGTGGTAGAGCGTAAACCAAAGGCATCACGCGACCGTTCTGCTGAGACTTTTTTAGTCGCAAGAAACCTTAAGGATTAATACTTGTCATTATTAAAGACATTATTTATTACCTGGGTTCTTGAGTTATAGGAATTTGACCCCACTATAATAAGTTAGAATAAAACATATTTTTAATACAACCTGAGCCGTAATTTGTTGCAAGTCTGGCTAATTGTCGTGTTTACGCTGTATTTATTGGCTCAATGTTTTACTATTATAAAATTCGGTTTTTTTGGAGTACCATGCCTTGAATAATTCCTTTTCGAAATTCGCCATTTGGGCTGTAATTGCGATGGTTCTATTTACGGTCTTTAGGCAACTTGACGGACCGTCAGTGCCTACAGATACCGTAACTTATTCGCAATTCTTGGAAGATGCAAAGCAGGGCAAGTTGTCTAGAGTTGAAATCCAGGGTGACAAACTCACGGTGACCCCGGCAAGCGGTCGTACTTATAGTCTAACTGCGCCGCGAGATCTTTGGATGGTGAGCGATTTAATTCGTGATGGCGTGCAAGTTACAGCGCGGCCACCTGAGCAGCCTTCTTTTTTATTAAGCGCCTTATTGTCTTGGTTCCCAATGCTCTTGTTAATTGGGGTATGGATATTTTTCATGCGTCAAATGCAAGGTGGGGGCAAGGGCGGTGCCTTTAGTTTTGGTAAATCACGGGCGCGGATGCTCGACCAATCGACTAACCGTGTCACTTTTGCTGATGTCGCTGGTTGTGATGAAGCAAAAGAGGAGGTTAGCGAAATTGTTGAGTTCTTACGTGATCCTTCGCGCTTTCAGCGTCTAGGCGGTCGTATCCCTCGCGGTGTGCTGATGGTCGGTTCACCTGGTACAGGTAAGACCTTACTCGCTAAGGCCATTGCTGGTGAAGCCAAGGTGCCTTTCTTTACCATTTCTGGTTCTGACTTCGTCGAAATGTTCGTGGGTGTGGGTGCCTCTCGTGTGCGTGACATGTTCGAAACAGCAAAAAAACATGCGCCGTGCATTATCTTTATTGATGAGATTGATGCCGTTGGTCGTCAGCGTGGTGCTGGCGTTGGCGGTGGTAACGACGAACGTGAGCAAACGCTTAACCAGTTATTAGTTGAAATGGATGGTTTTGAGTCAGGTCAGAGTGTGATTGTAATTGCTGCAACTAACCGTCCTGATGTATTAGACCCTGCATTATTACGTCCTGGTCGTTTTGACCGTCAAGTGGTTGTGTCACTACCGGATGTACGTGGTCGTGAGCAAATCCTTAAAGTGCATATGCGTAAAGTGCATGTTGCGCCTAACGTTGATGCATCAATTATTGCGCGCGGTACCCCTGGTTTCTCGGGTGCTGACTTAGCCAACTTGGTTAACGAGGCTGCTTTATTTGCAGCGCGTCGCAATGGTCGCATGGTAGATATGGTCGACTTTGAGCATGCCAAAGATAAAATCATCATGGGTGCTGAGCGTCGTTCGATGATTATGCCCGAAGAGGAGCGTCTAAACACCGCTTATCATGAATCAGGTCACGCCATCGTAGCCCAGTTACTACCTAAGACTGACCCAGTTCATAAAGTAACCATTATCCCTCGTGGTCGTGCTTTAGGCGTGACTATGCAGTTGCCTGAGGGTGACCGCTACAGTATGGATAAAGAGCGTCTACTTAATATGATCGCAGTTTTATTTGGTGGTCGTATTGCCGAAGAGGTCTTTATGAATCAAATGACAACCGGCGCCTCTAACGACTTTGAACGTGCAACGCAGCTTGCTCGCGATATTGTTACTCGCTACGGTATGACGGATTCCTTAGGTCCTATGGTTTATGCTGAAAATGACACGGATCCATTCTTAGGACGTCAAATGACGCGTTCGGGCCAAATGTCTGAAGCTACCATGCAAAAGGTAGATGCCGAGATTCGTGCCATTATTGACCAACAATATAAAGTCGCTCGTGACTTGATTGAGGCCAATAAAGACAAAATGCATGCCATGGCTAAGGCCCTTATGGAGTGGGAGACCATTGATGCTGATCAGATTGCAGATATCATGGAAGGTCGTCCTCCACGTCCACCTAAGGTTCCTGATAAGCCTTATGATTCACAACCACCAGCCGACGATGGTAATGCCGCAGCCGAAGTAGAAAATCCTAGCGAGCCAAAACCAGTCTCTGATGATGGAATCGACCAAGGCTTTGATAAAAAAGATGATGATGGCGATACGCCTGTAGAAGCTAAATAAAAGCTTTCTATTTTCAAAAGGCACTGTGATATGATTTCACAGTGCTTTTTTTATTGGCTTTTAAAAATAAAAATCATATGAATAATAAGTTTATTTGTGGGCGTTATGTCCTTGATTTATCTAGCCCATTAGTTATGGGTATTGTCAATGTGACACCCGATTCTTTTTCCGATGGTGGGCCTCAATCCGAGCAGTTGGATTTGGCTATTGAGCATGGTTTATCCATGGTTAAGGCGGGCGCGCAGATATTGGATATTGGTGGTGAGTCGACGCGTCCTGGTAGTGATGCCGTATCCTTACAAGAGGAGTTGCGACGAGTTTTACCAGTAATTGAGGGGCTTAGAGAGGCGGGGGTGCCTTTATCCATTGACACCCTAAAACCACAAGTAATGCAGGCAGCCCTCGATGCCGGCGC